>PWUG01000033.1 GCA_003562605.1 Syntrophomonadaceae bacterium
AAATGTCGTCGCGAGTCAGGGGGAGTTCCACCAGGAAATTTACTGCATTGGCAACGAGATTTCTGTGTGTGATCATACATCCTTTTGGTTTTGCGGTAGTTCCGCTGGTGTATTCAATGACGGCTAGGTCTTTTTCATCGACAGGTATTCCGGGGTCGGATGAGGGGGAATTGGCCAGAATTTTTTCGTAATGCTGGTAGCCTTGAGCGTCCTTAAGGGCAATAAACTGTTCCACATGGGGAATTTCATTTTTGATTTCGTCAATAAGCTGGATAAAACTTTCTCCCACGATCAATGCTTTAGCCTCTGAATTATTTATCAGGTAAACGTATTCCTGACTGACCAACCGGTAATTCAGGGGAACAGCAATCATGCCAGCTTGCATGACGCCAAAATAAAATTCAAGGTACCAGGGACAGTTTTTGTCCAAAAAGGCCACGCGGTCACCCTTTTTCAATCCCATCGACAGCAATGCATTTCCCAGGCGGTTCACCTTTTCAGCGAATTGCTGAAAGGTCAGCTTTACTTCCCCGGAGATTACTGCAATTTTTTCAGGTTCTCTCCGGGCATTACTTTCCACCCAATCTTTTACGGTCATTTTAACGCTCCTTTCCTGTTAAAAATTATAATATAAGGTTACTGAGCGCGATGTTAAATTTTTAGGGCTATTTTTTAAATTGCTGACGCAGCTCTGTTTTTAAAACTTTTCCAGTTGAACTGCGCGGCAGTTCTTTTACAAATGATACTGACTTAGGGCATTTGTACCTGGCCAGGTGGTTGCGACAAAAATAGATAATGTCGTCAGCAGTGATTTCGACACCTTCTTCTGCAACGACGACCGCTTTCACTGCTTCCCCCCATTTTTCATCGGCAACCCCGATTACAGCAACATCCCTGACTTTTGGATATTGAAAGATGGTGTTTTCGACTTCCACTGAAGAGATGTTTTCGCTGCCGCTTATAATGATATCTTTTTTCCTGTCCACGATGTAGATATAACCTTCTTCGTCGGTTATAGCCATATCGCCGCTGTAATACCAACCGTTTTTGATTGCATTTGCAGTTGCTTCCGGCTGCTGCCAGTAACCTTTCATGATATTCGGACTTTTAACGATGATTTCACCGATGGTTTTCATATCAGGGGGTACATCCTTATCCTGCTCGTCCACAACCCTGACTTCAACATTTATCATTTCTCGGCCACAAGATTTGAGGCGCCTTGAATCAGGCCCTTCTATGACATGGTCCTCAGGTAAAAGTGCTGTTACCATAGGGCTTGCTTCTGTCATGCCATATACCTGGAAAAAATTGCATTGGAATATTTCTATCGCCTTAATCAAGCGCTCTACTGCAATGGGAGAAGCTCCATATAGTAGTGATTTCACACTGCTCAAATCTCGTTTTTCCAAACCCGGCAGGTCAAGAATGGGGTAGAGTAGGCCGGGAAATAATTCAACATGGGTAACCCGTTCTTTTTCGATAATATCAATCACTTTCGATGGCTCATAGGGAGCGACAACCATTGTACCCCCGAGATAAATGCTGGCAAAATACTGGCAGTTTACACCCATGTGAAAAAGAGGGCCGGGAGCAAACATGACATGCTCCTTGGAAAGCTGACGTTCAATAATATGATTAACACAATCAGCAAGGACATTTTTGTGAGTAATCATACATCCTTTCGGCTTTCCGGTAGTTCCCGTGGTATAACAGATAATGAACACATCATTTTCATCAATTTTTATGGTGGGTTCACTTTCTGATGCAGTTTCCAGTAATTTTTCATACGATTCCATACCGTTTGAAGCCGGCCCGATGCAAAGGATTTTCATATCCTGGAACAGTTTGCTGTATTTATCCCGGACTGTATTTATCACATCTACGTAGGGTGTTCCCACTAGCAGTACTTTTGGAGAAGCGTTTTCGATTATATAAGCAACCTCTGGAGCAGTAAGGCGGAAATTGATCGGTACTATAGGGGTTCCCAGTTTGGCGCAAGCCCCGTATAATTCTAAAAATTCAGCACAATTATGGGTTAAAATGCCGATACGATCCCCCTTTTCTACGTAATGGGAAAGCGCATTTGCAAGCTTATTTACTCTCACGTTAAACTGCTCATGGGTGTACCTCTTTTGTGTTTCCGGTTCAACTAATCCCAGTTTTCGGGGGTGGCGGGTCGCATTGCGTTTTAATAGATCACCAAAAACGATCATATAAAAATCTCCCTCCGTCATTATTGTAAATTATATTTCTTAATCTTTCTAAAAATAGAAGAGTTGTCCATCTTTAATATTTTTGCTATCTCTCTAGATGATTTATGTGTTTTTAATGCTTCTGAAATCATTTCTTTTTCGATGATTTCTTTCGCCTCTTTTATGGGGATTAAAGTGTTGATATTTACAGTTACTTCAGTATTGTTTTCTTTTGTGCTATTAAACATTGTATCAGGGAAATCTTCCAGTGAAATGTAATCATTATTACTCATTACCATTAGATATTCTATGATATTTTCCAATTCTCGAACATTTCCCGGCCATTCATAGCTTTCTAAAGCCCTAATCACTTCCGGGGAAAGCTTTTTGGAAAGATTATATTTCTTTTTAAATGAATCAAAAAAATAATTGATTAAAGGCTTAATATCCGATTTGCGTTTTCTTAAGGGAGGTATATTAATAGGGATTACTTTTAAACGGTAGTAGAGATCCTCTCTAAACAGTTTTTTTTCTATTAATAATTCCAAATTTTTATTTGTTGCGGAAATAATTCTGATATCTAATGGAATAGCTTTTTTGCCGCCCAATCTGAATATTTCCTTATCCTGAAGTACTCTTAAGAGTTTGGATTGTAAGCTCAATTGTAATTCCGCAATTTCATCCAGAAAAAATGTACCTTTGTTGGCCAACTCTAGGAGTCCTATTTTTTTATCTGTTGCTCCTGTAAAAGCGCCTTTTTCATATCCAAAAAGCTCAGACTCTAATAAATTCTCTGGGATAGCACTGCAATTAAGGCTAATAAAAGGCTTGCTTTTACGATGGCTTTTGTCGTGTATAAACTTGGCAATAAGCTCCTTGCCGACGCCTGATTCGCCTAAAATTAATACCGTTGAATTAACCTTTGAAACTCGATATGCCTTTTCGATAAGGGAGCTCATTTCAATGCTGTCATAAATAATGTTATTCGGTTTTTTGTTAATTAAATCATCATAATATTTTTGAGTGAAATCTGGAATGGATACTTGATTTTTAATTTCAGTCAAGTCTTTTATATTACAAATTATATAACGTAGTTCATTTCTGATATTATAAATAGGACTGCTGGTAATTAAGATTTCTTTGCCTGTTTTTAGTTGTTGCTTTATAATTCTTACGTTCTTTTCTGAAAAAACTTCTTTTTTAATAATATAACCCTCTTTTTCTAGTTGTGTCATATTTTTCTGAATAAAGTGTTCGGGTTTAAAACCACTTATTCTTTCCACGCTTTTATTCGCCTTAACAATGACCCCCCTGGTATCGGTAATGATGATGCCGTCATAGGATGACTCCAAAATATCTGTCAGCTCTTGATTTAACTTTCTTATCGTGTTTAATTCATTATAAATTTCATTTTTTTCATTTTGATCTTCCATTAACAACAAAGCCCCAC
>PWUG01000389.1 GCA_003562605.1 Syntrophomonadaceae bacterium
CGGGCATTTATGCTATAATAGCTTCTAGCATTTAGTATCTGTATCCATACCACTGCCTTACAAAGGATGCATCAACTCTGAAACCTTTAAAAGAAATGTTCTACCCCCATAAGCAAGCCGGGTACTTTGCTGAAAAAGAAGCCCGTCAATTCCGCGTTGCCGATTACACCAAGGTGCTTCTAATCCGTATCTTTATTGCCGCTGTATTCCTGGTAATAATTCTCATTCCTATAGTTAGGTACTTAATGGTCATTTTTGAAGGAAGGGAAGTAACCACCGGCCAGGCAATAATCTTTATTGTGCAAAGCCTGACCACAACAGGCTATGGCGAGCTATTGCCTTTTCACTCCTTCCCGATGATAGCCTTAACCATATTGCTGATGGTTTCAGGTGTTTTCTTGATTTTTATGTTTGCCGGAACATTAATGGCTTCATTGGTTGAAAGCCGGATGATTCCCCGGGCCCCGACATTTACCAGGCAAAATAACCACGTGATCTTTACTGCCTTCAGCGAAGCAGTTGTCAGGACTATAGATCTGCTTGAATACCACGGCGTTCCTTATGTGGTAGCTGTCGAAGACCAGCCCCAGGCTGTTGATCTGATGAGAAGAGGTATAAATGTTGTCTATGCCGACCCGAAATACGATGAAGGGCTAAAGAGGCTTAACGTTAAAAACGCCCGGCTTGTTGTCGCCACGAGCGACGATACTGATAATATTAACATTACACTGGGTATCAAAAATATAAACAACATCCCGGTCCTGGCCATGATGGAAAATGAAAAAAGAGCCGAACTTGCGTACGCCGCCGGAGCCAGGCAGGTGGTTACACTGGAGGAAACCCTGGGGAAACAGCTTGTCGACTGGATTACTGCCGATGCCAGCCCGACCAGGTTTTTAGAACTCTTAAAAGTGGAAGTATCCCAAGAAATTATTGCCCAACTAAAACCGAGCATTATTCATGTCGGGGCCAACAGCGACTTCTGCGGCAAAACCATCGGCGATACCAGGCTGCGCAGTCTAACCGGGGCTACCGTGGCTGCAGTGTGGAACGAAGACGGAACTATATCTACTCCATCGGCGACAACAATCATCAATGAATCAACCCTGCTTGTACTCGGCCCTCACGATAATGTTGACCGTCTGGCTTCTTTGATGGGCGGGCCGGGCCCGGGTGGCCATGTCGTATTAATTGGTGCGGGTAGAGTCGGCCAGGAAGCCGGCAGGAGTCTCAATAACGCAGGAATCAAGCCTTATGTTATTGATATATTGCATAAGCCGCTATTTTTTGAAGGCAACCTGATTGTGGGCGACGCTACAAAACCTCATGTTCTGCATGAAGTTCAGATCGAAAAAGCCGATACCCTGATTGTGACCATTAATGATGACAGTCTGAATATCTTTATAGTACTGGCCAGTAGTTTATTAAATCCTGATGTTGATGTCATGGCCAGATCCGTTCATGTTGACGCCGTAGATCGACTCCACCAGGCCGGCGCTAATCACGTGCTTTCAGAATCTATCTTGGGCTTTCAACTGCTGCAGATAGCAATGGTCGAAATGGGCGTACTGCCAAAGATGTCGGATTATGTGGTTCGGGAGATAAACTGGCAGCGAGAGCCAGTTACTATTCAGGAATTAACAGAAATGCATCCGGGTGAATTTAAAATAATTTGTGTTGTAAAAAACGATACAGCCATTGAACCTTCGTTAGATTACACCCTGCAAAAAGAAGACCGTATCGTCGCCCTGGGGCCCACTGAACACTTAGACAAGTTGTCCCTGGACTGATACTTTTTCTACTTTTTATCATCCGCACATAAGAAAGCTATCGCCACCATAATCAAAAATACCAAAAGTAATTATGCACCACTTGACCAGGGAGATCAACACCCGTAAAGGGAAGGTTTGACAATTGGGCAAAGTAATGCTATAATTCATATTGTTTTCATAGGAAAAGAGGGTTATTGATGAAATTAACAACCAGATTCCGCTACGGCACAAGAGCAATGCTCGACCTGGCAATCCATTCCAGTCATAAGCCAACCAGCTTAAAGGAGATTGCTGAGCGCCAGGATCTGCCTCTCAAATACCTGGAAAACCTTTTTTCCACTCTTCAGGCTTCAGGAATGGTCAGGTCTGTGCGCGGGCCACATGGAGGATACCAACTGATCCAAAAACCGCACGAAATCACATTGCGAAAATTATATGATGTTTTAGAAGGTTCCGGGCCGCTTGCTGACTGTACCACCGACCCCAGTATTTGCAGCCGGTACGAGTATTGCGTAACACAAGAGGTTTGGGACCGGTTATACCAGGAATGCATGGGCTACCTCGATTCACTGAATTTAAAAACATTAATGGAACGTGTAGATGGTAAGCAGGTTACATCAAGCCAGTACTGTATCTGACCAATAAGGGAAAAAGCCGGTTTTTCATTGCCGGGTAAATACATAAGCAGAACATTTAGGAAGGGTGACAATCGACAATGGCTAAGATTTATAGCGACATCACACAGTTAGTGGGGAAAACTCCGTTGGTTAAATTTAACAGGCTTACGGAAGGATTGAATGCAACCGTAGTCGGTAAACTCGAATCACATAATCCCCTGGGAAGCGTTAAGGACCGCATCGCTATAAGCATGATCGATGAAGCAGAAAAGACAGGTAAAATTAGCCCTGATACCATTATCGTTGAGCCAACCAGTGGAAACACAGGAATTGGACTGGCCTTTATCTGCGCCGCCAGGGGCTACCGCCTCATACTGACCATGCCTGACACGATGACTATGGAACGCCGCCAGCTGTTGAAAGCCTTTGGAGCAGAGCTTATTCTAACTCCCGGTGATGAAGGTATGACGGGCGCTATTAAACGCGCCGAGGAACTGGTTAACCAGGGGTCAACTTACTTTATGCCACAGCAATTCATAAACCCGGCTAATCCGGCTGCACACCGGGCCACTACTGCCGAAGAAATATGGAATGATACCGACGGCACCGTTGATGTACTGGTTTCAGGCGTAGGCACGGGGGGAACAATCACCGGTGTCGCCCAGGTGATCAAAGCGAGAAAACCGGAGTTTAAGGCTGTCGCCGTTGAACCGGCCCGTTCACCGATCCTGTCAGGCGGCGAGAAGGGTCCCCATAAAATTCAGGGCATCGGCGCAGGATTTGTTCCGGACATTTTGGATCGTTCTGTCATTGACGAGGTAATCCGGGTCGACGACGACGATGCTGCAGAAACTGCCAGGCGCCTGGCTAAAGAAGAGGGAATCTTTGTCGGAATTTCATCCGGCGCTGCAACTTTCGCTGCCCTAGAAGTCGCCGCACGCCCCGAAAGCTCCGGCAAGTTGATTGTGGTTGTACTGCCCAGTACAGGAGAGCGCTACCTGAGTACAGGGCTCTTTGAGCCTCAGGAATCTTAACCTAATTTCCTGCTACTGCGCTTAAAGGAGTGATCTTAATGAAAGAAATTTACCTTGATAACGCCGCTACCACGGCGGTGCGCCCTGAAGTGGCAGAAGCAATGAAGCCTTATTTCACCGAAATTTATGGCAATTCATCCAGCCTGCACACTGTTGGGCAGAAGGCAAAGCGCGCGCTGGAAAAAGCCCGGCAAACAGTAGCGGATCTTTTGCAGGCC
>PWUG01000404.1 GCA_003562605.1 Syntrophomonadaceae bacterium
GGAAAACTTTAAACAACGACAGGAGCATCCGGGAAACGTAAAGTAGAAAAATAATCATCAATAGTTTCAGCCCGGCGGATCATCTGAACTGTACCATCTTCCCGCAGTAAAAGTTCCGCTGAGCGCAGTTTTCCGTTATAGTTAAAACCCATCGAGTAACCATGCGCCCCGGCGTCGTGGATAACAATCAGATCGCCCGCTTCGATTTCCGGAAGATTACGGTCAATCGCAAACTTGTCATTGTTTTCACAGAGAGACCCTGTCACATCATATGTTTGATCTGCAGGCATGTTTTCTTTTCCTGGAACAGTAATATGATGATATGCTCCATATAAGCCGGGTCGCATAAGATTGGCCATACAGGAATCCAAACCGACATAATTCTTATATTTATGCGCTACGTGACGAACCCTGCTGACAAGGTAGCCATAAGGCCCTGTTACCAGGCGCCCGCACTCAAATACTATTTTCAAAGGATCAAGCCCTTCAGGAAAGATTATCTGCCTGTAAAGCTTTTGCATTTCCCGGGAAAGTTCCGGTAAATCCACTGCTTTATCATTCGGGTGATAGGGGATCCCGATACCGCCGCCCATATTGATCAGTTCAATGTTAATTCCGCATTCCTGCTTTATTTTCACAGCAAGTTCGAAAAGCATACGGGCGGTTTCCACAAAATAACTACGCTCAAGCTCATTCGAAGCGATCATAGTATGCAGGCCGAAACGTTTTATCCCTTTATCTCTCATGATCCGGTAAGCTTCTACCACCTGGTCGCGGGTTATCCCGTACTTGGCTTCCCGGGGCTGACCAATAAGGACATTACCGGTACGGGCGTCTCCGGGGTTATAACGAAAAGAGATCAATTCGGGTATACCCGCGCTTTTCTCAAGGGTTTCAATATGCCCGATATCATCAAGATTGATTACGGCGCCCATGCGAGCCGCAACTGCAAACTCTTCAGGGGGAGTGTCGTTAGAGGTTAGGACTATCTCTTCACCCTTGAAGCCAACCTTTTCCGATAACAGCAATTCCGGGAGAGAACTGCAATCAACTCCCATGCCTGCTTCACGCAGGATCCTGAGGATTGTTGGATTGGGGCAAGCTTTAACGGCAAAATGATTTTTAAAGCCCGGAATCCAGGAGAAAACCTGGTAAAAAAGGCTCGCATTTTCCCGAATAGCTTTTTCGTCGTATAGATGAAAAGGGGTGGGATATTCGGCCGTAATTTTTTCAAGCTCTGTTTTGGAGAGAGGTATACTTTTTTCGTTCATTTTTTTGCCTCCGTTAATTGGGGCCAGAAAAAGGGAGAGGATTATAATAACTATTTAATAGCATTAACAGTTTGCGTTAGCCTATCGGGCAGGATTAGCATATACACCAAAGCTGTCATTTTAATAGAAAATCTCCTAGAAAAGAAGGTTATCCTGAATGCTCATGACTGCTTTTTCAATATCTTCGCGGTGGCCAAAAGCACTTAACCGGAAATACCCTTCGCCTGAAGGTCCGAAGCCTGAACCAGGGGTACCGACTACATGAGTTTCATTCAGGAGCTTGTCAAAAAATTCCCAGGATGATAGCATGCCGGGAGTTTTAAGCCACAGGTAGGGTGCATTGACACCCCCGTATACAGTTAGCCCCATTTTGGTAAGCGTTTCTCCGATTAGTCGGGCATTTTCCATGTAATAACCGACCAGGGCCCTGCATTCCTTTAACCCTTCCTCCGAGAGCACTGCCAACCCGCCACGTTGTGCAATATTTGAAGCACCATTAAAAAAGGTAGTCTGCCTGCGCAGCCAATAGCGGTGAAGTTCACCCGGTTCGCTATCTTCACAAACAAGGGCTCTGGGTACAATAATCCAACCGAGACGCACCCCGGTAAATCCGGCAAACTTGGAGAAGCTGTTGATCTCAATCGCACATTCTTCAGCCCCCTCAAGATCATAGATTGTCCGTGGTAGATCTGGATCATCAATGAACTCCGAATAAGAAGCATCGAAAATGATCACTGCCCGCCGTTCCCTTGCATAATCGATAAATTTTCGCAACTCCCTGTGATTAGCCACGGCGCCGGTAGGATTGTTCGGGCTGCACAGGTAAAGCAGATCAACCTTTTCCTTTGGCGGGAGGGGAATGAAGTTATTTTCCCGATTACAAGCCATGTAGACAAAACCACCATAATTGCCGTGTTTATTGTTGTAAGCACCGGACCGTCCGGCGATAACATTTGAATCGACATATACAGGATAAGCCGGATCCTGGAAAGCAACAAGGTTATCGGTGCTAAAAATCGACTGAAAATTTCCAGCATCTGGTTTGGCCCCATCGCTAATAAAAAAATCTTCCTTGTCTATATTTGCACCCCTTTTTTTATACAATTGTGAAAGGAGTCCCCGCAATTCCTCTTCACCCTGTTCGTCACCGTAACCTGTGTAGGTATCTACTTCCGCAAGGCGTTCAACGCCCTCACGCAATCCGCTGATAATAGACGGCGTCAGTGGCTCAGTAGTATTACCAATACCGAGGCGGTGCACTTTTACCCCGGGGTTAACCTGCTGAAAAACTTCAATTCTCCTGCCAATTTCGGGGAAAAGATAGCCTGCTTTTAATTTTCGATAATGCGTATTAATTTTTGCCATTACCTTCTCCTCGAATTATTTATTGCTTGGATATGTCTCTATCTCCGGGATATCCAAATCGGCCATTGCTTTCCTGATGATACCATAATACTCCGGGCGAGACAGTGAGCACATCGGCAGACGGAAAGCTTCCTGGCACCAGCCTTTCAAGGCCATAGCTGTCTTGATTGGAATCGGGTTGGTTTCAATAAAACAGGCTTTAAAGAAAGGCATCAGCCGTTCTTCAATCTCCCTGGCCTGTTCGATTTTTCCCTCAATAGCGTTGTGGACCATTTCTTTCATCTGCCGTGGAATCAGGTTCGCTGCTACCGAAACTACTCCGTTACCACCTGCCTCGATCAGATCTACTGTCATATTGTCATCACCACAGAGGACTACGAATTCATCGTGACGCAGGCCGATCAGGTTTTTCATTTGCTCAAGGCTTCCTGAAGCCTCTTTTACACCAACGATATTTTTATGTTCACTCATCAGCTGGTGAAGCGTATCATTTTCAAGGTTAACCCCGCTGCGCCCCTCGATGTTATAAATAATACAGGGGATAGAGATCGATTCGACAACTGCTTTAAAATGCAGATATAAACCTTTTTGGGTCGGTTTTACATAATATGGATTAACTAAAAGAACAGCATCAACACCTGATTGTTCAGCATGCTGCGATAGCTGGATTGCCTCAGTGGTTGCGTTGCTGCCAGTACCGGCAATAACCGGAACCCTGCCGTCGGCATACTCTACAGTTAGGGCAATAACGCGATCATGTTCATCATGGGTCAGGGTTGAACTTTCGCCTGTCGTGCCGCAGGGCACCAAACCGTCAATACCGGACTGAATCTGGTATTCCACCAGGCGTTTGAATGCTCCTATGTCCACAGCTCCTGTTGAAGTAAAAGGAGTAATCAAGGCTGTGTGAACTCCCCGGAAAATGTTATCGATTGTTTACGCCCCCTATTATTGAATTCATTATGTCATCTATATGAAACATACCGTTCTTTCCACA
>PWUG01000396.1 GCA_003562605.1 Syntrophomonadaceae bacterium
ACTCCATATACTGACCTGATAGCGAGAGATTACCAGAAGATCTTCATGATCTGTGGCGCCGCCACCAACGAGCTGCTCCATGGCCGCGTTGATGAAGATTATGACACCTGGAAGTATCTTTTCCGGGTTACCCCGATCAAGTCAACTGACCTGGTTACGGTAACCATACTGATGCTGAACGATGTAGCCATGGCTGTCCGCGAAGAACTCGGCATTGCCGCTCCCAAGGTGGCCATTCTGGCTGAAGCCCTGGAATGGAACGAAGCACTGGTTCAGATGGCACCGCAGATATTTCCAACCCTTGGGTTGGAATTTGTCGGGACCTTCAGGCCTTCAGCAACAGCAGCGGATGTTACAACAGAACTGCGTGGTATCGAAGCTTCCGGAGCCCATATTATTTACACGATCATGTCCGGACCGGTTGGTATACCATTCGGCAAGCAGTGGGGTGAACTGGAAATACCGGCTGCTCCGGTGGGTATTAACGTAGAGGCCCAAAAATCCGGATATTATCCGGCAACAGACGGTTTCGGCGATTACGACTATACCTTAAATACTTTTGCCCAAAATGCAGAAATTACGGAGTATACAATTCCATTTATCGAAAAGTTCGTCAGTTTATACGGACAGCTGCCCAATTATAATGCCGACACTTACACTGCAGTCTATCTTCTGGCAGAAGCGGTTGAGCGGGCGGGTACTCTTGATACGGATGCCGTAATTGTGGAAATGGAGAAAACTGACCGTACCGGTGCAGCCGGGCGTATAGTTTTTGATGAAGCGCACGATGTTATCTGGGGTCCCGGTTATGTGACCGCGGTAGGGATTCAGTGGCAGGATGGCGAACTCTTAGCCGCCTGGCCGTTTGAGTGGCGGCCCGATCCGGAAAATGCTCCGGATCTGGTAGTTGGATTTGAAGGGGTGGTCCCCTACCAACTTCCACCTCATGTGCTCGAACAATGGAGAAATTAATTCTAGAAATGTAATCCCTATATAAGCAGCTTGTGGGGAGCCCCAATATTCGGGGCTCTCCGGTTTGAATCATACATCCGGAGCCTAACGAGAGGAATATGCCATGCTAAGTGATATTCTGGTTTACGGTTTGATGAACGGCGCTGTTTATGCCATGCTGGCTGTCGGCTTTTCCCTTATTTTTGGCGCGGCCAGGATAATCAACCTTGCTCATACTGCTTTTTTTATGCTGGCGGCATACGCCGTTTTATTCTTTGGAACAAATCTTGCGCTTCACCCCATTATAGCCATCCCGCTCTCAATCGTTATAGTCGTCCTGATCGGGGTTTTTGTCTATTATGTTTTTATGGAACCGATCAGGGAGCATGAAACAGCTGTTTTGATTATAACGGTTGCAGTAGCCCTTGTCTTTCAGGAAGCCATATTAATTATTTTTGGCGGCCACTACCGCGGTGTTTCCAGTATTGTATCAGGTTATATCAACCCCATGGGCATACGAATTTCATACCAGTACCTGCTTACCCTCGGGGTCGTCAGTCTATCTTTGCTTGCTGTCTGGTTGGTGCTGATGAAAACCCGCCTGGGCATTGCTATCCGCTCTTCTGCCCAGGACCGTGAAGTAGCAAACCTGATGGGTATGAATGTGGCCCGCATTGCAGCAGCAACGATGGCTATTTCGGTAGGGCTGGCTGCAGTAGCCGGTGTTATGGTAGCCCCACTTTACACTCTGGAACCGCATATGTGGCTTAATCCACTGGTGTTGGTTCTGGCCATCGTTATCTTAGGCGGGCTTGGCAGTATAAAGGGTAGCTTTATCGGTGCGCTGATTTTGGCCTTTATTGAGGTCACCGTAGTTTTTTTAATGCCCGGGGGAGCATTCTTGAAAGTAGCCATAGCCCTGGCAATCATGCTGGCAATATTGATCATTCGCCCCGAAGGACTGTTCGGAGTATACCTGGAAGGGGAGCGATAAACCAATGACCTTCATCAGAATGGCCCTGCGCTATATCCGTAACGAAGTGTTGGTTTTACCCACGCGGATCATTGCAATTCTTTTTGTTATCTTACTGCTGCTGCTTCCCATCCTGACGCAGGATATGTATATACTGCGTATCCTGGCTATTGCCTCTATTTTTGCCATTTTTGCGGCCAGCTGGGATTTACTCTCCGGATTTGTCGGGCAGGTTAGTTTTGGGCACGCCCTGTTTTTCGGCGTTGCCGCCTACACTACCGCACTTTTGAACCTGCGCCTGGGGTGGTCTCCTCTGATAACCATTCCCATAGGGGCCCTGGCTGCTGTCCTGATCGGTTTGCTGGTGGGAATTCCCTGCCTGCGTCTTAAAGGGCCCTATCTTGGCCTGGCTACACTTGCATTTCCAATCATGCTGATGGGAATAATCTTTGTCTTCCCGGGATTCTTCGGAGGAGAACTTGGAATATCGGGAATAACCCGCCTTGCTTCAACCCGGCTTAACGAATACTACATCGCTGTTGTGCTGATGCTTGTGCTCTGTTTTATAATGTGGAAGATTACCGACTCAAAGATCGGAATTATCTTTCACGCGATACGCGAAGATGAAATAGCGGTTCGCGCTTCCGGAATCAATACCATCAAGTATAAACTGCTGGCTTTCTGCCTCAGCGGTTTTTTTGCCGGTATTGCCGGCGGCCTTTATACGCACTTCCTGCGCATTGCCGGGCCCTCTATGCTGGCAGTACTGATGTCTTTCCAGGCTATTATCTGGACCATTTTTGGAGGCATCGTAACCATATACGGAGCTGTTGCCGGCGTCTTTATATTGTTTCCAACCCTTGAAATGCTGCGCGCGACAGCGGAGTACCGCATGCTCATCTTTGCCCTGATCGTGCTCCTGGTGCTGCGTGTAATGCCGCAGGGAATCACAACCTTTGTTCGCGACAAACTGGAGCGGGAATGCCCGCGCTGCAAGGTTCGCAATGCCGTCACCAGGAGCGAGTGCCGGGTCTGCTTTTCACATATGCGCTGATCTGAAGCACGTGAAGCACGGGGACGGAGTTCCTGCTTCACACTAACCTGATTTAGTTTAAACAATGTAGAAACCTTTCTCCTATAATAAATACCGGGGTTATTTAACCCCGGTATTTTAATCAGGCTAAAGTGCTTTGTTCTAAAGGCCCAGGTAAGATTGACGCACAGTTTCATCTTTTAACAGTTCGGCGCTGGTTCCCTGGGTAACGATTTTGCCGTGGGAAAGGATATAATTGCGGTCAGCCATGGCAAAGGTCATGCTTACATCCTGTTCCACCAGCAGTATCGTCATGCCCAAAGCCTGGATCTCCTTGATCTTGTCGAAAACCAGCTGTTTTATTTGCGGGGCCAGGCCGGTAGAAGGTTCGTCGATGCACAGAAGAAGCGGTTTCACCATCAGCGAGCGGCCGATTGCCAGCATCTGCTGTTCACCACCTGAAAGAGTCCCAGCTAACTGAAAACGTCTTTCATGCATTCTCGGAAATAAATCAAAAACTCTCTCTAATCTCTCTTTTTTTTTGATTTTATCTTTTGTTTCATATATAATTTTCTTGAGTTTATTGCACCAGTACCAAGCCGGCAATCATTTCTTCCACGGGGACAAGCCCCGTGGAGGTTTGATCCCTTCGTTGAGATTCGCC
>PWUG01000297.1 GCA_003562605.1 Syntrophomonadaceae bacterium
CCGCACTCGGGGCAGACGGAACTGCCACTGACCCGAATTGATCGGGTAACGCCTTGATAGGCTTCTTCGAGGGACAGCTCAATTTCACTTTCAAGGTCCTCACCCTTTACAGGGCCGCGCTGGGCTGTTCGCCTACTGCGCCCCGTACCTGCGGCCCCTCCGCCAAAAAAGGCATTAAAAAAGTCACTGAAGCCGCCTTCGAAGCCACCCTCGAAACCGCCACCCCCGAATCCGTCAGAACTGTAGTAACGGGCTCCATTTGTACCGGGGGCGCCCTGAAAGTCCTGGCCGTCTTTCCACCGGCTGCCGAGCCTGTCATAGCGCTTTCTCTTATCCGGGTCTTTTAGCACTTCATACGCTTCATTTATTTTTTTAAACTTTTCTTCGGCTTCTTTTTTTTCAGCAGCCGGATGTAGGTCCGGGTGCCATTTACGGGCCAGCTTACGGTAGGCGGCCTTAATTTCTTTATCGGTGGCTTTACGATCCAATTCTAATAATTCGTAGTAGTCCTGAAACTTAACAGCCATAAATATTCCCCCAAGCACTGTTTAACAACATAAATTAATAGATTAATACAGGTACTTCTATTCCTGTTTCCGGGCAACCATTACCTGGGCCGGTTTGAGTAAAATATCCCCTAACTTATAACCGCTGCATACTTCTTCAGCAACGCAGCCGTCCGGACATTGATCGGTTGTGATATAGCCGATTCCTTCCTGCTCTTCAGGATCATATGGTTCCCCCAGGCATTCGACAGGCCTCACACCGTGTTTATAGAGAAGTTCATTAAACTGCCGGGCCATGATTTCAATTCCCCTGGCAGCGGCAGGATCCTGAACCTGTTTTCCAGCCTGGTCAAAGTAATCCAAAAATTTCAGTAAATCTATCAGGATTTCTTTTTTGGCATGAACTCTCATATTTTCCGCATCCCGCTCCATACGTTTACGGAAATTTTCAAAATCAGCACGAGTTCTCAGGTGGTGGTTTTTTTCCTCATTAAGTTCACGACGTAATTCTTCAAGTTCCGGGTTGAGAGTTTTCGGATCTTTCGCTTCCTGCTTTTGGTTAATATTAAATTCTTGCTTTTTCTCTTTCATATAAATTCCTCCAACCTCCAGCCTGGCAAGGCTATTACCCTCGTATTCCTCACTCTCCCTGGTTGGAAGAGTGAGGAATTGAGGGGTGGTCTTTTTGCTGTATTTCTGTTGTTTAATTGTCACTTACCGAACAAGATCCGGGTTATTGACTTGATTCTGACTTCATAGCAGTGTAAACTGCCCCATTACTGCTCTTCATACTCGGCATCGACGACATCATCTCCACCACCGCCGCCGGTTTGAGCAGTACCGCCGCTTCCTGCATCACCGGCCTTGGTCTTCTGATAGGCCGCTTCGGACAGGGAGTGCGCTGCCTGCTGCAGATCACTGTGCAGACTGCGAATCTTATCAATAGGCGCATTTTCTTTAAGTGCTTCTTTCAAGTCGTTAAGAGTCTGTTCAAGCCGTCCTTTTTCATGGACAGGCAGGCTGTCGCCTAACTCACTTATCTGACGTTCGACCTGGTAAACCAGGCTGTCAGCTTCGTTGCGCTCATCGATTTCTTTACGGCGTTTCTTATCCTCTTCCCCGTGCTTCGCAGCTTCTTCAACCATTCTTTCGATTTCACCCTGGTCAAGGTTGGTCGAACCGCTGATTGTTATAGCCTGCTCCTTACCTGAGCCCTTGTCTTTTGCACTGACTTTGAGGATCCCGTTGGCATCGATGTCAAAAGAGACCTCAATCTGAGGCATACCGCGCGGAGCAGGTGAAATTCCTTCCAGCTTAAACTGTCCGAGTGAGCGGTTATCCTTTGCCAGTTCGCGCTCGCCCTGCAGGACGTGAATATCGACTGCAGGCTGGTTGTCTTCGGCAGTTGAAAAGGTTTCACTGTGCCGGGTGGGGATAGTCGAGTTGCGCTCGATAATCTTGGTCATAACCCCGCCCAGGGTTTCAACTCCGAGAGAGAGGGGGGTAACATCGAGCAGTACGACATCTTCCATTTCACCGGCGAGCACACCGGCCTGGATAGCCGCGCCTAGAGCTACAACCTCGTCAGGGTTAACGCTCTGGTTAGGATCTTTACCGATTAGCTCGCGAACCAGTTTTTGCACTGCCGGTATACGGGTCGAACCGCCGACCAGGATAACCTCATCGATGTCCTTTTCGGTCATCTTGGCGTCAGAAAGAGCGTCTTTCACCGGCTGCCGACAGCGTTCTACCAGCTGGTGGGTCAGGTCTTCAAACTTGGCCCTGGTCAGCTTGGTGTCAAGGTGTTTCGGCCCATCTGCACCGGCAGTGATGAAAGGAATGCTGATTGCTGTCTCTGTAGTCGAAGATAGTTCAACTTTCGCCTTTTCAGCTGCTTCGATTAAGCGTTGCAGGGCCTGCTTATCCTGGCGCAGGTCAATTCCCTGGTCTTTCTTGAAATCATCGGCCAACAAGTCGACTACAGCTTTGTCAAAGTTGTCGCCGCCGAGATGTGAGTCACCGTTGGTTGATTTTACCTCGAATACGCCATCGCCTACTTCAAGGATTGAAACATCGAATGTGCCGCCGCCAAGGTCGAACACCAGGATCGTTTCATTGGTTTTTTTATCGAGTCCGTAGGCCAGTGAGGCTGCTGTCGGCTCGTTGATAATGCGCAATACATTCAACCCGGCGATTTTGCCGGCATCCTTGGTTGCCTGGCGCTGAGAGTCGTTAAAGTATGCCGGCACTGTAATGACTGCATCGGTCACTTTTTCACCAAGATGCTTGGAAGCATCCTCGACCATTTTTTTAAGGACCATGGCCGATATTTCCTCCGGCGCATATTCCTTGTCGTTTACCTTAAAGCGTACCGCGTTATTCGGCCCGCTGGTCACGTTATAGGGAACCAATTTGCGTTCCGCATCCACTTCTTCATAATTGCGTCCAATAAAACGTTTCACCGAAAAAAGGGTTCTTTCGGGGTTGAGGGCAGCCTGACGCTTGGCTACCTGTCCGACCAACCTTTCCCCGGAGTCTTTAAAGGCAACAACCGAGGGGGTTGTCCGCGAACCCTCTGCATTGGTTATAACTTCCGGCTTACCACCTTCAATTACCGCTACAGCGGAGAAGGTGGTGCCGAGGTCAATTCCTATCGCTTTACCCATTAAATTCACCTCATTTCAATAGTTTTAAAAGTAATTTAATCTACCAAACCGTCGCTGGCTACTTTGACCCAGATGCACTCCTGGGCATGTCCGGCCAGTTCTTCCTTGATCATCTTGCGGATTTCTTCAATATCCTCTTGAGTCTTGCCGAAAATCTCGTTACAACCTTCATCCAGGTTTAAATCAATACCTTCCTGGGCGGCTTTTTTAATTGCTTCCAGGTGGTCGTAAATTTGTGCATATTTTTCCCTGGTGGCCAGAGCATCACGCATCATTTCAGATTCTTCCTCATCGAGCAGTTCAAAGTATTCTTTCGAGTAACCGCACTTGGGGCAAACATCGGGAGGCTCTTCCCCTTCATGGAGGTATCCGCAAATCGTACAACGCCACATTTTCATTAAATCATTCTCTCCTTTCAATTTCTTACTTTTATGTTTTTACC
>PWUG01000333.1 GCA_003562605.1 Syntrophomonadaceae bacterium
GTCTCAACAACTTCCCGGTCGAGGTCAACCATAACCAGTCTTTCGACTGCAGGGTGCCTGAAAACCTCGCGCAGGGTAGCTCCCTCGCCTCCGCCGATAACGAGTACACTCCGAGGCGCCGGACACATCAGCATTGCCGGGTGAACCAGCGCCTCATGATAGATATATTCATCGTACTCGGAAGACTGAATTTTACCGTCTAAAATCAATATTCGCCCAAACAGTTTAGTATCGGCTATCTCTACCTGTTGATATTTAGTTCTGAAGCATTTTATAAAACTTACTATACCAAACATATGTGCCGTTGCGGGAGAGGTATGTTCAATAAACCACTTATGCTCTTCGTCAGGCATAGTTCCTGCCTCCCATCAGGCGGCTAGTAATTTGCAGCAGGTTTATGTTCCAGTTCGATATCAAAGATGCCGCGCTTAATTTCACGTGCCGACATATTTTGGGCTGAAAATGCTTGTTTCAAATAGTCGCAGGACACCCATGGGTTAACTGTTTGACCACAGGTAAAAACATCAACAGCGGCATAACCGAATTCGGGCCAGGTGTGAATAGCCAGATGAGATTCGGAAATAACAACTACACCGCTTACGCCCTGGGGACTGAACTGATGGAAAACAGTTTCCCTCACTTCAGCTCCTGCTTCAAGGGCAGCTGCCTTCATGCTCTGCTTAATCTGTTCGAGATCCCCGAGGATCACTTCCGGGCAGCCGTAAAACTCAGCCAAAATATGACGGCCTAAAGCGCTCATCTTTAATACCTCCTTATGTCAGACTTTTTTATGAACTAAAGCGTCAAAATACATTGTAACAAAATCAATAAAAAAGTCAATCAGCATGCACAAATTATTGATGCTAATATTGCTTCTCCCCTTATTATTTTATAAAATAGAACCAAGCAAGCTATGCAGACAAAGGATTGTTGCAATGAAGGATATAAAATATTTATTTAATCCGAGCCACATAGCTGTTATCGGTGCATCCCGTTCAAAAGAAAAAATCGGCTATGCTATCCTCGATAATATTATCACCAGCGGTTTCAAAGGGGGCATATACCCTGTAAACCCCCGCGAAGATGAAATTGCCGGCCTTAAATGCTACGGTTCCGTAAAAGATATTCACCTCCCCGTTGACCTTGCGGTAATTACAGTTCCGGCAGCAAGGGTTGCCGGGGTTGCGGAAGATTGCGGAAGATCCGGGGTAAAAGGATTAATTGTAATTACTGCCGGTTTTAAGGAAATCGGTAAAGAAGGGCTAAATTATGAGCGCGAGCTGATTTCAATATGCGACCGGTACAAAATGCGTATGCTCGGTCCAAACTGTGTCGGCCTGATGGATACGCACACCCCGGTAAATGCTTCGTTCGCCAAAGGATTCCCCAACGAAGGTAATATCTCCTTTATTTCTCAGAGTGGGGCTAACCTGGTGGCGATTCTTGACTGGAGCTTTCAGATGGGGATCGGTTTTTCACGTTTTATCAGCCTGGGCAACAAGGCCGACTTAAACGAAATTGACTTTATTGAAAGCTGTGCCGCAGACCCGCAAACGAATGTAATACTCAGCTATATTGAGGATATAACTGACGGCGAACGGTTTGTAAAAGTATGCACGGAAGCCAGCAAGCATAAACCGATCATTATCCTCAAATCAGGTATAAGCGATGCAGGAGCCCAGGCTGCCAGTTCGCACACCGGGGCTCTCGCCGGCAGTGATCGGGCTTATGAAGCAGCTTTCAAGCAGAGCGGTGTCCTGCGAGCCGAGACTATGAACCAACTGTTCGATCTGGCCAGGGCTTTTTCAACCCAACCGCTTCCTGAACATTCCCGGGTAGCTGTTGTTACAAATTCAGGAGGCCCGGCAATCGTCGCTACGGATGCAGTAGAGAAATTTGGCCTTAAAATGGCCCGCTTTACCAAGGACACTATCGATAAGCTGCGAGAAAATCTACCCGAGGAAGCAAATATCTACAACCCCGTCGATTTAATCGGTGACGCCAGGGATGATCGTTACCGCTTCGCCCTTGAGGCAGTTCTCAAAGATCAAAATGTGGACAGTGTAGTTGTTTTACTCAGCCCTGCTGCTGTAACCGAGCCGGAAAAAACTGCCCGGACCATTGTTGAGCTGAATCGAAAATATCCGACAAAACCGATTATGGCTGTTTACATGGGCGGTAAAGCCCTTACAAAAGGGATAAACCATTTGATTGACCATGACCTGCCGGTTTTTACTTTTCCAGAGCCTTCGGTTCGTTCACTTGCAGGGATGTTCGAGTATGCTGAGCATATCAAAAAGACTGATCCGGCACCTGCTGTTCAGCTGTCAAATATCGACCGGGATGCAGTTCGCAAAACCCTGGATGGAGTCTTTAAGGATCGCCGTGTCGTCCTGCTTGGACATGAAGCATCACAAGTAATGGCCGCCTATGGGATTCCTGACAGCAAAATATTCCTGGCCGCTACGGAAGATGAGGCGGTTGAGATTAGCGAGGATGTCGGTTATCCGGTTGCGCTGAAAATATCGTCACCGAAAATCGCCCATAAGACCGATGTCGGTGGTGTGGAAATTGGGCTTCACAGTGAAAATGATGTAAGGAAAGCCTTCCAGAGGATCATGGAAAATGTTGGCCATTTTTTACCGGACGCCCCGATTTACGGTGTTGAAGTACAGGATATGGTCGATGATGGTGTCGAAGTAATTGTCGGTATGTCAAGGGATATTCAATTTGGCCCTCTTGTTGTCTTCGGCCTGGGCGGCATCTATGTCAATCTGATTGAAGACGTTTCATTCCGCCTGGCTTCCGCCCTGACCAACAGTGAAGAAGTAAATAAAATGATCTCCGAAACGAAGGCCTATACCCTGCTGAAGGGTTACCGGGGCAAAAAACCAGCCGATATGGATGCTCTTAACGATGCTATACTCAGGACGGCCTTATTGGTTACCGATTTTAAAGAAATTACTGAAATGGATATAAACCCCATACGAGTTCATACCCGGGGTGCTACTGCCCTCGATGTCAAGATTACAATTGAAAAGAAAGAATAAGTTTTAACGAGGTGATAAAATGAAAGCGATATATTTTTCCGGTAAAGCAGGCGGTGGGAAAACAGCCGCTGCACTTGGGATCGGCTTAAAATTATTGGATGAAGGAATGAAAGTTTCTTACTTTAAACCGCTCGGCTTTCGCAAAGGAACGGTCAAAAAAGATGATGATGATGTCCTGCTGATGAGAGATGTGCTCGACCTGCCATTCTCAAGCGCTATAATCTCACCGGTTATGGTTAATTCACATTACCTTACAGCCAGGTTTATGAAGAAAGATCAGAGTCTTATACCAAGCATCAAAAAAGCTTTTAGTAAGTGTACTGAAGGGTATGATGTGGTTTTAATAGACGGCAGTATCGAACCATATGTGGGGCACAACCAGGGCTTAGACGATTTTAGCCTGGCCGGGATGCTGAAAGCATCTGCATTACCGGTAATTAAAGCCGATGATGATTTTCATATCGACCAAAACCTGCTTTATCTTGAACTATGGTCTGAGCGCAAAATTCCGGTTATCGGTTGTATATTTAACAATGTCCTGCAGACACAATGGAACACAA
>PWUG01000003.1 GCA_003562605.1 Syntrophomonadaceae bacterium
AGATACTATAGATTAGTTATTATCCTGAAACCATTGTTTTTTATAGCTATTCAGGTTAATATATTCTTACAGGCGCCTGTAGCTCAGGGGATAGAGCAGCGGACTTCTAATCCGTTAGTCGGGGGTTCGAATCCTCCCAGGCGTACCAGAAATATAATGGTCTTGTGGATATTCATATTCCAAGGCCTTTTTAGTTTGAAGTTGCAGATTTTCGGCTCGATTTGCCATGGTTAGAGGGGAGAAAGCCGGCATTTAAGGATCATTTAGGAGCTCTTACGCTGAGTTTGGTCAACTGATTCGATTTATCTGCTGCAAAAGATATTAAACCCGCTGTTATGCCAGCTAAGCATGTTTTCGATAGGGGCGGTAAGGGGGTTTGAGTTCATCGACTAAAGGTTGGGCTGTGACATCTGTTTGCGCTTCTAATGTGAACATGTGTTCTATATATATTAACATACCTCACATAAAAGCGTCTAACAGAATGTCATTTGCTATTCGACAGATTTGACAAACTTTTATCCACACTTTTTATTGTTTTTCTAGTATCACTACATGGCCTAAGGATTATTCTGTTCCCATCGATGCCAGAAATACCTAAAAACAGGGATATAATGCTACTAAAGAGTATATGGTATATTAAATAAAAACAAATAGATGAGGTAATAATTTGCTTAACCAGGTCGGCTCGGTAACAGTTGAAGGTGCAGGAGTATTTATATCAATACTTTTAATCATTTTGTTGATCAGGCGCAATTGGCCAATGTACTGGGCCCTGCTGATAGCCATCTCAACCCTGGTTGCAACAAACGGGTTTTCTGTTAATGAAAATATTTCCATTCTGTTTGACTCAATAACTAGCCACACCGCTTTTTATCTCGTCTCGATGGTTTTATCCATTACTCTGCTCGGGCATCTGCACCGGGAAATCGGAGCAATGGAAGAAATGATCGGCAAACTGCGTTTATTAATCCGCGACTCCCGGGCTTTAATCATATTTATTCCGGCAACAATATCTCTGTTTTCATCTGTACCCGGTGGAGCGATTGTATCGGCTCCCATGGTTGAAGAAACAGGGCGGAAACTGAAAATGCCACCCCTGGAAAAGGCAGTATCTAATATGGTTTATCGCCACCTGGTAGTCTTGATTACTCCTTTTAATACCAGCCTGGTAATGGCTTCAGCATTAAGCGGAATCAGCATTGCCGGGTTCTTAAGCTATACTGTGCCGGTAGTTGCTATTGTCTTTATAATTACTGCTATATTAATCTACAGGCGTTACCCAAAGCCGGACCAAACCGACAGCACAGTATCTGCAAACAAGGGGACCGCTGAAATCCTTTTAAATATAATTTACCTGGCATCACCTTATATCATAGCTATAACCCTCGGACTTGCCGTTGGAGTATTCTTTCCCTTGGCGATCCTGGCCGGCATAGCAGTTTGCCTCTTTATAAAAATACCCCAGCAAAAAATCCGGCTTACACTTTATAAAAGAATGATTACCTTATCTCAGGGTATAAATTGGTCCCTAGCTTTGTCAACACTAACTATAGTCATTTATAAAGATTACATGCTGCAGGCTGAATCGTTTCAGCAGTCAGTTCATTACCTGCTTGATCAGGGAATGCCCCTGTTAGTGCTCATAATTATTTTACCTTTCATTACCGGTTTTATCACGGGTAATAATGCGGCTTCGCTTGGCATATCAATGCCTATTTTAATTCCCCTGCTAAGCCCGGAAATGATGTCGATGCGTTACCTGGGGATCTTATATTTAAGTTCATATGCCGGTTATTTCGGATCTCCTGTCCATTTATGTACATACGTGACCAATGAATATTTCAAAACACCTCTTTATGCACTTATCAAACATGTCAACGCTTATGGTGTAATTTTGCTTTTAGTGGGACTGTTGATCGCCCGGTTATATTAATTCCCAAAAAATAGAAAAAAGCAGGGAGTTTGCAAATAATTAATACAGTTTCCCCTGCTTTAATCCTCAAATGATTTTTACTTTTGTGAACCGGTACTTCTATTTTTGCTCCGGTTGTTACAAATTAAACCGGCAGGCCCGGGTCTTCAATCATAGCCAGATAATAAGCGTATGTTAAAGCCTGAATTGGCATTTCATCTTTTGTAGACTCGGTAAACTCTGTTGTCACAACAACCTGGTCATTCTGCACAGTAATACCTGTTATTCCAATATCATAATCTTTGAATATTTAGTTTTCTTTGTTATAATTAGAAGAGAAGATGAAAGTAGTGATGAAGGAAGAGCAGCTAAAAAACGAGGCAGCGGTATATCTAATCAGCTTTTATCTTCCAGAGCGATTAGCAGACAATTTGGTTGAACTGATTATTATGTTGGGAAAAATATCAACTGTCATGTGAAAAAATATTTTGTTTGATTGGAAAATTTCTGCCAAGAGAAAATCTTTAACCCAACAAATATGATATAAAGCATCACTGGTTTTAAAGTTTCGTGAAATAATTCCTGGAGATTATCAACAAGAGATGGAGAGATAGTAATGGCTAAAAAGAATAAGGCTGATTCGCAAGCAGAGATCTGCCTGTGCGGTGAGTGCTGCAATTCTCCTAAAGCAGAAATTACAGAGGTAGGTTTTCCCATCATTGGTATAGGTTCTTCTGCCGGTGGGTTGGAGGCTTTGGAACTCTTTCTGAAAAACGTTCGGAAAGATAGCGGCATGGCTTTTGTTATCGTTCAACACCTGGATCCAACACGCAAAGATCTCATGGTGGAACTGCTTCAGCGCGTTACCCCCTTACAGGTCATACGGGTTATGGAACGCACGGTGATCAAACCGAATTGCATTTACATAATTCCACCGAACTGGGATATGTCGATCTTTCATGGAATGCTGCATCTTTTTGAACCTGCAGAGGCCCGCGGACTGCGCTTGCCCATCGATTTTTTCTTCCGTTCCCTGGCTGATGATCGACAGGAACAAAGTATTGGTGTTATCCTCTCGGGCATGGGAACTGATGGAACATTAGGCCTTGGTGCCATCAAGGAAAAAGGTGGGGTGGTCTTTGTCCAGGATCCGGCTTCGGCTAAATTTAGCAGCATGCCCAGAAGCGCCATAGAGGCAGGACTGGCCGATGTCATCGCCACAGTGGAAGAGATTCCGTTAAAAATAGCTTCTTACCTCAAATATAAACCTTCCATCGACAGATCCGAACCGGCTATACCAGAGAAAACCCAGAGTTCCCTTGAGAAAGTAATGATCCTGCTGCGCTCGAAGACGGGCCATGATTTTTCCCTTTACAAAAAAAACACTGTCTACCGTCGTCTGGAGCGCCGTATGGGCATCCATCAGATAGATAATATAACCACATATGTTCGTTTACTGCAGGAAAACCCCCAGGAGCTTGAGTTGCTTTATAAAGAGCTTTTAATTGGGGTAACTAATTTTTTCCGCGATCCGGAAGCGTGGGAGCAACTGAAAACCGAGGTTTTTCCGGAGCTCCTGGCCGGAGAAAAAATACAGGTTTTGCGGGCCTGGGTGCCAGGGTGCGCAACAGGTGAGGAGGCTTATACTTTAGCTATCGCCTTCAAAGAGATGGTGGAACTGGTAAAACCCGCCCAAAATTTAACGCTTCAGATATTTGCTACCGACATCAGTCTGGAAGCGATCAACAAGGCCCGCGAAGCCATTTATCCGTCCAATATTTCTGCTGATGTTTCGCCAGAAAGGTTAAAACGGTTTTTTGTCCAGGTGGAGAACGGCTTTCAGATTATCAAACCTGTGAGGGAGATGGTGGTTTTTGCTCAACAAAACATTATCATGGATCCACCTTTTACCAAACTGGATATCCTAAGCTGCCGAAACCTGCTGATCTACCTGACCTCGGAGTTGCAGAAAAAAATTATTCCCCTTTTTCAGTACAGTTTAAACCCCGGAGGTTTTTTATTATTAGGGAATGCTGAAACTGTTGGCAATTATACAAACCTTTTTGAATCGCTGCCGGGTAAATCCCGACTCTACCGGAGACTTGAGCCTGCAGTGCAGTCCGAACCGGTTGAATTCCCATTACACTATGTTCCAAATCCACCGCTGCCTACAAAACCGGCGGAAAACATGCAGTCACTGGTGGATCAATTAATCTTGAAGCGATATGCCCCTGCATCTGTACTGGTCAACAACAATGGTGACATTTTATATATAAGAGGAAGAACAGGCAATTATCTTGAACCGGCAGCCGGCAAGGTTAACTGGAATATTTTTGCCATGATCCGTGAAGGTCTTGGCTATGCCCTGAATAATGCTTTTCAGCATGCAGTTCGGGAGGATGAAGAGGTTACCGTTAAAAACGCAGTTGTGAAGATCAATGGCGATACGAAAACAGTAAATATTACTGTTCAACCGCTTGAAGAACCGGAACAGTTACGCAGAATGGCGTTGATCATCTTTACAGAGGGGACTATGCCTCATAAAAGCAAGGTGAGAAGTAAAGCAGGCTGTGATGCTGTTAAAAGTGATCAGGTAGCAGAACTGGAAGAAGAACTACAGCAGGCATATCAGCAGATAAAGCAAGTTCGTGAAGAGATGCAGGCATCCCAGGAAAAACTCAGTGCTGCCAATGAAGAACTGCAGTCAACCAACGAGGAGTTACAGTCAACCAATGAAGAACTGACCACTTCCAAAGAAGAGATGCAATCGTTAAATGAGGAGCTGCAGACAATCAACCACGAATTGCAAACTAAAATAAATGAGCTGTATCAGATAAATAACGATATGAAGAACTTGCTTGAAAGCACCGAAATTGCCACATTATTTCTGGATAACACTCTACGGGTGCGGCGTTTTACTGCTAAGACAGCCAAAATCATCAAGTTGATACCAGGTGATGTGGGAAGACTGATTACTGATATTGCTTCCGACCTGTATTACCCGGAATTGGCAGAAGATGCCCGGGAAGTTCTGCGCACACTGAATTCAAGAGAGAGATCAGTTTCTGCTACCGGGGAGCGTTGGTTTACAGTGAAGATTATGCCTTACCGCACCCTTGAAGACAAAATTGACGGGTTAGTAATGACATTTATGGACATTAGCACATCTAAGACGCTCGAAGCTGCCCTGAGACAAACCCAGGCTGATTTGGAAAAACGCATGGTGAAAAAAGATTTGGATCTGAACAAGGCCAAGAAAAACCTGCAATCGAAATTACATAGGGATGATTAGGGAAAAATACAGTATGACTAAGAACCCTGATGATATGGGGGGTTGAACGTAATGAATAAGAAAAAGTCAATGGAAGAACTACGCCGCCAGGCAGAAAAACAGTTGCAGAAGAGCAAGCCGAAAGTAGCAGCTCCCTTAACACTGGAAGAATCGCAGCAGCTTATACAGGAGCTTGAGGTCCACCAGATCGAGTTGGAGATGCAAAATGAAGAGCTCCAGCAGGCACGTTCGGAACTGGAAAGGTCTTTAGACCAATATACCGATCTGTATGACTTTGCTCCTGTCGGCTATTTTACCCTTGATCACAACGGTGTAATCCTAAATGTAAATCTGACCGGAGCGAGAATGGTGAGGATGGAGCGCAGTAAAATCCTGAATCAGCATTTCGATCAACACATTGATGCTAAGTACCGAAATGAATTTGCATCATTTGTGGAAAAAGTTTTTCTGGACCGAGACCAGGAAGCCATTGAGATAGCTCTGCAAAAAGATGGGCATGTAGAGCTCTATGCTCATGTGGAGGCAATAGTTTCGGAAGACAGGCAGGAATGCCGCATGGCCTTTGTCGATATTTCAGCACAGAAAAAGGCAGAAGTAGAATTACAAGAAAAAGAACGGCAATACCGGACTTTATTTAAAACTATGTCGCAGGGGGTTGTATATCTAGATTTGGAAGGTACAATAATAATGGCTAATCCCGCAGCAGAAAAGATCCTTGGTGTGCCGAGCGAGCACATGAAGGGCAGAAAACCGCAAGATCTGCACTGGGTGCTTGTCGACGAAAATGAATTAGATCTTCCGGTAGAATTACATCCTTACATGATAGCTCTGAGAACGGGTGAAACAGTTAAAAACATGACTATTGGACTTCATTCACCACAAACCGGCAGATATATCTGGCTCAACGTCACTGCAGTGCCGCAGTTTTTGGCTGATGAAAACAGACCGTATCAGGTAATGGTAACCTTTGATGATATATCTTATATTAAAAATTTGGTTACCTATAGCAAGCTTACTTCCAGGGAAAAAGAAGTTTTCAAGCTGCTGGTCAAGGGTCACAGTCGCAAAAATATAGCTGAAATATTGAATGTTAGTCCCAAAACCGTGGATAAGCACAAAGAAAACCTGATGGTAAAGTTAAAATTATACACTAAAGAGGATATTACAGAGTTTGCCACTATAATTAAGCTAAATTAAATTTATTATCCCCATTAAATAGAAACGTTAAATCCAAAGAAACCATATGTTATATGGTTTTTTACATCTAAAGCTGTAAAAACAACATATTGCTCCGTTTATGGCTTGGACCCCTTTGCCGGAAAGATGCTGCTTGTATGCATTTACTTGATATGTAATTGAACATACCTGCATTAAAAAAACAAAAAATATTGAATAATGGAAACATTGCTAATAGATATCTTAGCACTATTCCTGATATTATGTGAACACAAGATAGAAAAAAGGAGCCGGGTCAATTGTTTTTTGGATAACAGAAGGGTTGCGTTTCTTACAAACACCTCGCGGTAAGAGGCGCAACCGGCTTTCTTAACCTGAAGAACTGTGAAAAAAGAGGTATTGTAAAAGCATAATTTTATAGGAGGCGATTGGCATGCGCAGCATTATTTACATTATCGGGTTAATCGTAGTTGTTTATTTTATTCTTAGATTTCTCAACATTGTATAAAGAAATACCAGAACAGGTACCTTATGAACCAGGTGTAATTATTTCTTTATTACTTTTATTATGAAAGGAGGTTCTCCGATGAAACTTAGTGCGCCCAAGGTTATAGTATTTTGGATTGCGGTTATACTGGCTGCTGTTGGAATCCTGTCATTTTTAGGTGTCATTCCTATTGAAGCTTCTACTGGATTCTGGGCTTTGGCTATCGGTTTCGTGCTATTGGCGCTGGGAAACCTTTTGAAAGAATTTTAATATATAGTTAAAATAAACTTATCAATCTCGGATACAGTTTTAGATCATCCTCAATACAATTATTATTGATTAAAAAGAGAGGGAGAACGGCAGAGCTGGCTAAAAAACCAGCTCCCGGAGGCAAGCTTCCTCTCCATTTTTATACTGCAAAGTTTGTTTTAAAGATAGCTGGCAAGTCGGTTAACTCCCGAATCGAACATTCACCATACTTCGCAGTATAAAGGAAATGTGCTAATAGATTTCTACGCCCCCTGTCCGGTAATATATATACAAATATTAGAATTATTTTGATATTGCAAGTTAACTATGGCCTGATAAACAAAGGAACAAACTAAAGTTTAAAGGTTAGGCCGGGAGAAGGAGTGTTGTAAATGAAAAAGATTGTTTTAATAGAGCCGCAGTCCAGGGAAGATCATGTTTATAAACACGTTCGTATGCCCAGACTGGGGTTGCCTATTCTTGGCACCCAGCTAAAAGAGGCCGGTTACAAGGTAAGCTTCTACCTGGGTACAGGGGATTTACTTCCTTGGCCTAAAATACTTGAAGCTGACCTGGTTGGCATATCAACTACTACAGCCACGTGCCGGGAGGCTTACCAGGTTGCCGGTTTGATGAGATCCAATAACATCCCCGTTATAATTGGTGGCATACATGCCTCATTTATGCCGGATGAAGCCCTGCAGTTTGCCGACTATCTGGTCAGGGGTGAGGCAGAATTAAGTTTTCTTCCTCTCGTTCAATCGATTGAAGCCGGATTACCACCACACAACATCCCCGGGGTATCATACTGGATTAATGGGGAGATGGTTCACAATGACAGTGTTGAATCTAAGATAGATATGAATACACTCCCTATCCCCGATCTTACATTGTTGGATCGCGCTTCTTCAATGATCAATATACCGATTATGACTTCCCGGGGTTGCCCCTTCAACTGCACATTTTGCTGTGTAACTGAAATGTTTGGAAGACGTTATCGTCATCGCTCTACAAAAAGTGTCCTCGAAGAACTGACCCGCTACCAGGGGAAGAAGATCTTTTTCTGTGATGATAATTTTACCGCTGACCCCAAACTCACCAAAGAGCTTCTGAGGGGAATTATTGATCGGGGTATCAAACTCAAACGTTGGGGCGCCCAGGTTAGGGTTGATGCGGCAAATGATGAAGAATTGCTTGATTTAATGCGCCGCTCTGGTTGCGGCATTGTTTACATTGGCTTTGAGTCAATAAATCCCGCAACTCTTGAGCGCTACAACAAAAAGCAAACAGTTGAAGATATCGAAGAGGCGATCAGGTGCTTCCATGATTACGGGATCAGAATTCACGGCATGTTTGTCTTTGGCGCAGATACCGATACGGTTGATACAATCAGGCAAACTGCTGATTTTGCCCTTAAAGCAAGGATTGACAGTGTTCAGTTTATGACCCTAACACCCTTCCCGGGAACCCCATTTTACAATCAGATGGAAAACGAAAAGAGAGTTCTAACCCGTGACTGGTCACTCTATGATGGCCATCACACGGTATTTCAGCCGGCTTTAATGTCAGCAGAAGAACTGCAATCGGAAACCCTGTTTGCCCTGAAAAGATTTTATTCGCTGCAGAACATTTTAAAGAATATATTTCTTACAGGGTGGGGTTCAGTTATTCACAGGACGATCGGGTGGGGCCTGACAAGGCATTTTGAGCGCCGAAACCGCTGGTTTGACCGGCTATTGGAACATCAGCAATTTGTCATCACCTCTCAACCTGTCAGGCTCCTGGATAGCCTGCTGACATCCCCTAACAGAGAAAAGTCTCGGACTGGCTCTACCATTGCTGATTTAAAGGTGTCTCTTACCGCGCAAAAAGGAGTGCTTTACCTAAAATTGCGCGGTTTGGCCGATAGTTTGCACCGCAAAGAACTTCACAGAGTTTTAAAGAGGGTTTTGCCCAGGCATTAGAGCCAAATGGTAATTAACACTGAAGGACTGCGCTTTGCCTCTAAAAATGCGGCAGCTGCTTTCGGGAATTACTTTGATAAACTTGGGTGCAGAATGCACCGCTTGCAAGTAATAACCGCAGACGGGAGTGAAGCAAAAAGCATGTTAGATTGTAGCGGCGGAAATCGCTTTAAAATGCCGTGCTTTGAATTGTTGTTGAAAAGGCGTTGATCTATGAACAATATCTGATATACCTTGTGAAGGGATTTGATCAGGCAATTATGTGAAAAAATAACTTAGAAAGGGGGTTGTGATAATGGTTTGGGAAGACTTTAAAGACATTAACCTTGGCAACGTAGAGGAACTCTTTGTGAAAATATTTAAAAAATCAAATTATAGAAACAGTGAAGAGAACCTTAAAAACATTAACCTTGACAGCGATGATTCTAACATGAAAATCTATTTAAAAGAGTAGCTGGGCCTGGTCGAAAAGAGATCGTTTTTTGTTTGCTGGCGTATTTCCAACTGACCATTCCATTGGTGGAATTCAGCAGAACCTGTCCCTCAATCACGTTGCGAAAGGAGTGAAGATCTATGTTATGGACAATTATTGTTATACTCGTGGTCTTGTGGCTTCTGGGTTTTTTAACAGCTACCGGCGGTGGATTAGTGCACCTTCTACTGGTAATTGCGCTGATTGTGCTTGTGGTGCAGCTGCTTCAAGGCAGAAGAAGGTTATAAATTGTTCAGACAGTACGTTTGACCTAAAAATGGGTTCGTAACCGGGGAAAAAATAAATATTGAAATTTGTGAATATTGCTAATAGATATCTTAGCACGATCATTGATATTATGTAAACGCAAGATAGAATTAAGAGTCGGGTCAGCTTGTATTGCAATGGTGGGAGGGTTGCGCCTCTTGCATTTACCTCGCGGGTAAGAGGCGCAACCGACTCTCAAAACAGAAAAAAAGTAATCGGTGCTATTTGAGTGCTGAGTTTGAAGAGGGGATACAAAAATGAGAGTGATATTTCTTGTGTTGGCACTACTGTTTGGCTTGATTATCGCTGTAGTGGCAATGATTAATAATGAGGTCGTTGTTGTAAATTATCTTTTTGGCCAGATTAACCTAACCCTGTTTATGCTGATCCTCTGTTCTGCTTTTGCAGGCGCACTGTTTATGGGTTCGTTGGCTATCTTCCGCAGCATCCATAACTATATGAATTCTCAGGGCGACCGCGGACTTAGAAAAGAGTTGCAGAACCGCATAAAAATCCTGGAGGATGAGAAGAAAAAGCTGGAAGACGAATTAAGAAAGCAGCAGAAAGAACGTGAAGAAGCCGCTGCGAAAGCTCATGCCGCTTTAGAGGATGAGAAGAGAAAACTGGAAGATGAGTTGAGAAAACAACAAAAAGACCACGAAGACACGGTTGCTAAAATGCACGATCGTTAAAAGTTTGACAATTGGAGATGGGGATGATTGATACGCTGCTGTCCGGTTAAAAAGGTTATTCAGGTCGACAGTACGGCAAGTATCATGGAGATTGTGCAGGTGAAGGTTAATATAGTGATTGGATATATTGGATATAAACATTTACCATTTATTTTGTTAGTGATTTTTATACTGCCAGCTATCCTGGTGGGTAGTAAGGCTGTGGAGAAATCTGTATATGCTTACCGACAAAAAATAGAGAGCACCGGGAGCCCTGTTTTTGGCAAGCTTGAAAATGATCCCATGATGGATCTTGTAGGTAAAAATTTCGATGAAATTAAGCTGGTGCTGGGGGAACCGACCGAGCAGGGTTACAGAAACTGGCTTGGGCCACATCACTATATTTTTTATCAATATGAAGAAGGAGTTATTCAGTTTTGCTCACCTGAGAGCATAGACGATAAAATAGCCATTAGCATTATTCTGGAGCCAGGACAAGAAATTTACGGTGTAAGGGTAGGAATGCTTTTTACGGAGATAAAGGCAATCCTAGGCAAACCTGATCGCGGTCCTGAGCTTGGCATAAACAATCTTTATTATATGGACTACTACTTGGGAAAATTTAACCATCAAGCGCCGGAGATTCTTATAAGCTTCTCTGCTGCTGATATTAATGGTTCCACCCAAGATGCATTCATTAAATGGGAAGCTTATGAATCTAATCAAAAAAGTCAACTGCAAGCGGCAAGATAAAAATATAGATGAAGGTTTAAAACATCCATCTTCATATAAGTTTTCGAGAGTGCATTACCAAATAATTAAATTATGCAGGCGATAATGATTATGTGTAGTGTTATATATTTGATTGGGATGGTCGTAATTGTCTGTTTTGACCTTAGATTTCTTAACATTGTGTAAAATGAAACTAAATATCTGAATTATTATATTAAATACCAAATAAGGAGTGTAATAAATGGGATTTTTAACATGGGTCATCGTCGGTGCAATTGTTGGGTGGTTGGCTGGCATAGTTGTTAAGGGAAGAGGTTTTGGATTGATTGGTAATATCGTGATCGGTGTAATTGGGGCGTTAATTGGAGGTTGGTTGGCAGGTGCTCTCTTTAATATTAGCGATCCAATTAGTGGCTTCAACCTAACAACGATTTTTATTGCATTCCTGGGAGCGGTTCTATTATTATTTATTGCCAGGTTAGTTAAATCCAGATAAGGGACCTATGAGTTAATGAGAAAGTGGCTGACAGTTGTCTGCACTGGTTTAGGGAGAGCAAGCTATGAATATTGGCGTCTTTACTGATAGTTTTCGCCCGTATGCCAGCGGAGTTGTCAGATCTATTGAACTTTTCTCACGTGAATATACTAATCGTGGGCACTCGGTTTATATATTCTGCCCGGAATATCCTCACATGCCTTCATTGAAAGAGGAAGGTGTGTACCGGTTTTTTTCAATACCCTGGCCTACTATGACCGATTTTTCGTTGCCGATCCCGATGTCTGTAAATCTGAATAAAAAAATTGAGAATCTTGGACTCAACATAATACACGTCCACTCTCCTTTCCTGCTCGGCAGGTTAGGTGCAAAAGCGGCGAGACATCATAAACTGCCCCTTGTCTTTACATTCCATACGCTTTATGAACAATATGTGCATTATTTCCCATTTGTCGAAGCTACTTCGAAAAAAGTAATAAAAGCAATCGCCCGTAATTTTTCTAATAGCTGTAATGTAGTTGTTGCTCCTACCCAATTGGTAGAAAACTACTTACGGGACATCGGCATCGAAACAGCTATTGTTAAAATACCAACCGGTATTGATATGAGTGAATTTAAAGATCTTGACAGGAACTGGTTAAGAAATAATTACGGAGTTGGACCGGAAGAAAAAGTTCTCTTATTTGTCGGACGCCTTGGAAAAGAAAAGAATGTTGCTTTTTTGATAAAATCGTTTCAAGTGATATTGAAAAGTATTTCCGATTGCCGTCTGGTGCTTGCAGGTAAAGGGCCACAGGAAAGTTTTTTACGTCAACTCTGCCGGCAGCTGGGTATTGAGAATAAGGTTATTTATACCGGAGAACTGTCCCGTCAACAAATAGTTCACTGTTATGCAAGCGCAGATATATTTGTTTTTCCCTCTGTCACAGATACCCAGGGTCTGGTGATAGGTGAAGCAAAAGCGGCTGGTGTTCCGGTAGTCGCAATTCGTGCCTTCGGACCGGCAGAGATGGTTAATCACAATGAAGATGGTATTCTAACCGAACTCTCACTTACTGCTTTTACTGAGGCTGTTCTCAAACTATTAGAAGACAGAGATTTGTACGCTCGCATGAGGAAGCAGTCTTTAATAAATGCTCCACTGATTTCTTCGGCAATTTGTTCAGAGCGTATGCTTGAGGTTTACCAGGATTTGATCGACATTCGTACTTCTGCAACGCGAAAGAGGAAACCTTGCAGCAAGAGGAACCTTAAAAAAGATAACCGAATTCAACATACCGCGTGAAACCTGTAAACTTCATATTATATTTTAATGAATAATTAGTGATGTAATGCTATCAGAGTAATTGATAGCAAATCAAAATTGATAGCAAATCCCGGAGAATTGTACCGGGGATAGTTCTTCGGAGCCGTAAAACGTGAAGGGCCCTTAATAAATATTTTGGCAGAAATAGTTATCATTGCTTCTTCAGAACCATTAAGATGGTAATCTAATTTAGATCCTGAAAATGTAATTTGCCATTTTCATTCATCGGATCATGAAGCTTCAGCTTCATGAAGTCTAACTTGAAATAGGGAAAAAATGTAAACTCATAATATCAACTAAAACCCTTGAAATAAAATAAATAATGCCGAGGATACAAAATGGCTATCCTGGTTTATGAGTTTCCGTTTCCAATTTTCCTGTC
>PWUG01000246.1 GCA_003562605.1 Syntrophomonadaceae bacterium
ATATTATCCGCAGCGGCTCAATAGAATTGACTGTGGAGGATACCAGGGAAACAATACGAGAAATTCGAGGCATGATCGAGGCTAAAGAGGGGATTATCAGCAGTTCTAATATATATGAAATGAGAGAGGGCCAGTACGGGGCAAACCTGACCCTGCGCATCCCTAACAAAAATTTTGACTCAGTAATGGCTCAACTCGAAACATACGGAAAAGCAACTAACATACAAACCGGTCTTGATGATGTTACCATGCATTATATTGACCTTGAATCACGACTTAATAACCAAAAAGCCCAGGAAAAAAGATTAGTGGAAATATTGGATATGGCCGAAACTGTGGAAGAGGTCCTGGAGGTGGAAAAAGAACTTTATCGGGTAAGGGGTGAAGTTGAGACGATGACCGCCCAGTTTAATTACCTGAAAGACCAGGTATCATATTCTACGATTCACCTTTTGATTCGGGAAGAAACCATCCCTACTGGAACAGTATCACCCAGCGCTTTTCATGATCTGGGCAGCAGAATTGCGCAAGCTTTCATTGGGAGCATAAACGTCGTCCTGAATTCTGTTTCCTTTATTATTATCGCCTTTTCAGCCCTGCTGCCGATACTGATTATTTTAGGTGTAATCGTTATTCTAGTCTGGCTTTTGGTCCGGAAACTGTCAAAGCGAAAGGACAAGGCTGAAAGCAATATCGATTTAAAACAGGAGTAAGTTAAATAAGGATGGGCAATCGGTAAGATTGGTTGCCGGGAAAGTTCGATAAAGAAACTACTTGAAAATAAAAATTTGCCGCCATTAAGGACATAAAAACCTTGCGGGCGGCATCTTATTTTTTGCCTCGTCAGAGCCAGGCAGCTAAGTTTTAATAATATCTTCTTCCAGTATATCTTCACGTTCAAATAGCTTGACAGCTTTTTGTAAAAGTTCCAGTAGCTGCTGCCGTTCATCTTCAGGAACATGCGACAAATAGACGGCCAGAAGAAGATTGCGTCTCTCTTCAACATTCTCAAGCACCTGCAGACCTTTTGGTGTTATATAAATCCAAACCTGCCTGCGATCCTTTTCCTGCCTTTCCCTTGTAACTAAACCCATTCTATGCAGGCGGTTAATTAATGCCGTAACCGCGCTTAAGGTTACCCCGAGCATCTGGGCAAGAAAAGACGTGTTGCAGGGTGCTTTCCGAAGGGCACGAAGTACTACATACTGGGTGTCGGTAATCTCATCGACCGTATAGCGGTTGTGTAAAACCCTCACCCTGTAGATCAGGCGACTGAAAACGTGATCAATTTCTTCTATATAATTGAGCATGCTTTCATTGTTTATTGCTTTTCTCTCCCCCCGGATTTACTTTAAGTGCTAAACTATTAACCTGATCAAATATTTATTAAATTATTTATACCATTCATAATGTTTCCGGTCAAGACAGCTTAATTGATATCTTGTGTTTTAATAGAACCTTCACTATGGTAAAGTAGCATTAAAAACCCGGTAAAAAAATATTGCCACTGATCTTAATCGGGAGAGATTGAACGCTTATGAACATTCTATCTGACTTTAAAGACCTACTAAACCGTTATAAATACCTGCTGATGCCACTGCTGTCAGGCATTCTGCTTATCACAGCCTTCCCTCCTTTCGATCAGGGCTACGTAGCCTGGTTTGCCCTTCTGCCCCTGCTGGCTACTTGCCTGCAGGTTACTCCACTTCGCGCTTTCCGGGCCGGTTTTATATTTGGGATCCCGCTTCACTTCTATTTAAACTTTTATTTGGCAAATGTGCTCTTTACTTATCTGCCATTTTCACTGGCCATAGCAGCCATGATTGGTTTGGTTCTGTACATCAGTCTTTTCTACGGGCTCTTTGGCCTGGCTGCCGGGCTGGTAAGCCGTCTGGGCAAAAATTGGCTGACTGCTTTTGCCGTGCCGTGCCTGTGGCTCTTAGCTGAGTACTTGCGCTCATTGAGTTTTTTGGCTTACAATGTCGGCTATCTCGGTTACACACAGTGGGGTTATTCTACCCTGCTTAACATCACAGCCGTTTACGGTTACTGGGGGCTGCCTTTCCTGATTGTTTTTTTCCAGGTGATCCTGCTGCAGTTTTACCTGAAAAAACTGCAAGGAATTATACTATATGCAGTATCAGCTGTATTTATACTTCTGCTTACTGCCGGCCTTCTTATCCCTAACCTTTATCCTGTCAGTAAAGATAAAGAAAAATTATGGGTAGGATTAATCCAGGGTAACATCGATCCAGAACAAATAGTCGATAGCAGTCGGGAGCAAATCTTACAAAGATATCTTGACTTAACCCGTTATGCCGTCGAAGCAGAACCCTCCGTAAACCTGGTGGTCTGGCCGGAGACAGTAGTTGAACTTAATTTTACAGTGGATCAGTCACACCCTCCGTTAATGATTGAAACCGCAGAAGAGCTTGGTGTAAGTTTCCTTTACGGAGCCCGCTTGAGGAAAAACGATCAGCTTTATAATGCAATCACATTTTATAATGTCAAACAGGATGAAATTCCAGTATATAAAAAACACCGCCTGGTGCCGTTCGTTGAATATTTTCCCTTGGAGCAAGTCTTAAATCAGTTCCTACAGCTTGACCTTTTATTGGGAAGGTATTCTGCAGGAAAAGAGGTTACTGTTTTTGATTTTGATGGAATTAAGTTTGGAGGGGCAGTCTGTTTTGAATCTTATTTCGGAGATCATACCCGTTTGTTTGCAGCTAAAGGCAGCAGGCATCTGTTTATATTGACCAATGACGCCTGGTTCGGCGAGTCTATCGGACTGGAACAACACGCCCAGGCGGCGGCAATTAGAGCGGCTGAAATGGGTACCGGAGTAACACAGGTGGCTAATAGCGGAATCACTATTTCATTTGATTACCGCGGCCGGGAACTTTTTCGTTCAGGCAAAAACGAAGCAGCATATTTTACTATACCCCTGGATTTAAAAACCCGCAGTACTATTTACAAAAACTTCGGGGATTATTTCCCCGCAGCGTGCGCCCTTTTTCTGTTGATCTCAATTCCTTTAATAAGATTTCGGAAAACTATTTAAGGAAACCTCTAACCACCACTACCGGAGTGCCGGCATCAGCGGAACCGCTGACCAGGTCAGCAAGGCTTGCCAGGATATCTTCCATACAGCGGGGAGTGGTACCTTCTTTGTCGATAGAGTCCTCAGACAAACCCTGACGGCTGTTATCCAATAAAAGGGCCTCGATTTCTTCAGCACTTTTTTTCTCTTCGTGAAAGCAGTGATCTGCCAGGTATTTGTATTTAAAGCCCCCCCGGAGACAGTTCAACCCATCAGTAGCAGCAAAAGCTGCACATGGATCAGCAAGCTCATAGATTCCACTGGATGGATCAAGATAAGCTCCGTCTCCGTAGATCATCACCTCCACATCGATTCCAAGGTCTTCTTTAATTTTATCTTTCAGCCGGTTTACTACCTGCAAACCATTCCGCGGGGCTAATTTAAGCCTTTCACCTGATGACATGTTACTGCCTAAAAGGCCCCATTCTGAAAATGACACACCTTCGGTGCATACTTGATCCAGTGTAATGCAGTTCTGAAACTTACTGCTAATTGTTTTTTTAGTCGCTATCCGGGTATGGATATCGGCTGCAATAATCCCGTCCGGTTCATACCCGAGAATATGCAAGGGGTCATTTGATAAGAAGATAATGGGCTTTGCCCCTTCTTTTTCAATGATCTCCCTGTATAGATTAATATAGTCCACACCGGTAATAGGGTGCTTGAATTCATGATCCCCAAGATCTTCAGGGCTAATAAGATCTTTACCCAGCTTTTCGACAAATTCGTTGTCAATCACCTGGTTTCCGACTTCATCATCCGGAAATGAAAGCTGCACTACTACTTCTCCACGGGGTACAGATCTGGCTATCCCCTTCATGATCATCGAAAAACGGTTGCGACTGGCAATGGGAAAGACAACCGCCACCCTGCCGTCTTCTGCAAGGTTTAGCCTGTCCCCTATTTCCCGGGCAATATCATCGATCGTAACATAGTTGTTTTGTGCACGCGCGACAATTGATTCCGTGACACAGATAACATCTCCGTCACCCAACAGGCTGTCCCTATGACAAAAGGCTAAAGGTTCACTTAACTTTTCTACGATATCCATCCCCGGCAAAATTACACCCATTTTTAGGCCATAGGCCAGAGGTCCAATATAATCAGGTAATTTAAGCATTATTAACGCCTCCTTTTTATCCTGTTTTCTGTTTATTCGCCAAAATCTCCAAGGCATTTTCATAATCATCCCAGGTATTGATATTGGTAAATGATTCCTGGTTGGGATCAAAACGTAAAATCTCCGCCGAGCTGATAAACCTAATTTTTAAATGATCATAAAAATCGGTAACCTTATAGCACCCCAGGCTTAGTTGCTTTTCAATTATACCGATGCAGGAACGATTATAAAAAGAATGCAGCGGTTGATAATATTCTCCTATACGCGGTACAACAGCATCGTAACCGGCAGCAGATTGTTCCATATATTTAACCAATTCAAGGTTCAGAAAAGGCATGTCGCAGGCTGCTACAAACTGATAAGGCAAATCCGAAACACTCAGGCCGGCATGGATACCGCGCAAAGGACTTTTATGCTCATCAACAAGCAGATCGCCGGTTATCCGGACGGGCAGATCACGATATAAGTCCGGCCGGTCGGTTACTACAGTAAGCCGATCAAAATATTGACCCAATCGGGTTACCATTAGCTCAATCAGCGTTTGCCCCTGAAAATCGAGCAACGCTTTCGGCTGCCCCAATCGCTTACTGTCACCCCCGGCAAGGATTATGGCTCCCCGGCAGCCTTGCTTATGATCGCTGAAATAATTCAAATCTCCACCCCTAATAAATAAGTTTGTAGCCGCCTTACTGAGACAAAAACTTCAGGCGTTTTTTTTCACTTATCATAACCATGATTATGCCGATTTCATAGAGCAACAGCAGCGGTAAAACCATCACCACCTGGGATATAATATCAGGCGGGGTAATGATCGATGACAATAGAAGCATGACCAGTAGAGCAATTTTTCTATGGCGCCTCAAAAATTCAGTTGTTAAAAGGCCTACTTTTCCGAGAGCCCAGGTTACCAGGGGCAGCTGAAAAACAACACCGAACGCAAGATGAAAAGAAAGGACAAATGAGATGTATTCACTGATCGTAAATCGGGGTTCCAGCTGGGCGGCAGCAAACTGTAAAAAAAACCTGAGGGTAAAAGGAAATGCCACGATATAAGCAAAAATAACTCCGTTAATGAAAAGAAAGGTTGCCCCAAGCAGAATACTAACTACAAATACTTTTTCACCCCTGGTCAAACCGGGAAATGCAAAAGCCAACAATTCATAAACTATAACCGGTGACGATATGATCAGGCCGCTTACCAATGCAAGGCGCAGGTTAGCCATGAAGGCTTCAGGGGGTGACAAATAAATCAGCTTTAACCCACCCAGGGGATAAGTTAATATGCTGCGTATCTGCTCTATGTTAGCAAAACAGATAATTGCGGCGACAAGCAAAGCGCCTGCTGATATAAGCAGACGCAAACGCAACTCTGCAAGATGCTCAAGTACGGGCATAGTGCTTTCTAAATCTTGTGTCACCCTTACTGAATACCTCCCGGCATTCCCGACGCTGCTTTTCAATCCCCCCTGATTATACTAAACTCCGATCAGAACGGAATAAAATTCCTACTTCTTAGGATCGGTATTTGGGTTGGCTGATTCGTCAGATCCGGTGCTGCCTTTCAATCCTTCTTTAAGTTCAACAACGCTTTTCCCGATTGCTTTGGCCAGTTCGGGAAGCTTGGTCGAACCGAATATCAAAAGGATTACCGCTAAGACTGCTATGATCTCCCACGGACCTATTCTACCTAACATAACATATCCTCCTCTATAGAGAATCAAGCTGTTTTATGTCTACTCATTAATTGTAACATATTTTTATCTTTTCGGTAACTATCACCCCGGTCGCTCACATAAATACTTACCAAAGGATGATTGACTTCAATTCAGCAGCTTACTTTTAAAAGAGAGTCCTCCATTAAGTGTTAACTTTTTTTATCAATATCATTATCATCAAAACTGATACTGTCCTTTAAATCATTTGTTGCTTTCCTGAATTCTTTAAGGCCATTACCGATGGAACGGCCAAGTTCAGGCAGTTTCGCAGGACCAAAAATAATCAAGGCTACGGCAAGGACCAAAATTATTTCCCACATTCCTATTTTGCCGATCAAAACCTTCACCTCCATCTGCAAAATAACAGTCTATTTTCAGCAATTATTTAGAGCCGATTACCATTATAGCCTATTTCAGGCATAATTACGATATATCATTTACACTAACTTTTTTTTGACTTAGCCTCTATTTAACCGCTCTGCTCTTTTACGGATAGTCGAAGATATATAAATAACGCCGGTGCGCCGAGAGTAACCCAGACGCCTCCCAGGGCATAGCGGATAAACCCTAAATGTGTAGCTGTAGAAGGGAGGATACCACTCAAACCAATGATTATACCGAACAGCACAGCCAGGCCCAGGAGAACTTTTAGAATTTGGGCCGGCAACGAACTCTTGACGACAGCCTGGATCTTTTCTTTTTCGATGATGTAACCAAATGAAGCTCCGGCAAGGTATCCAAGAACCTTAGGTGGATCAGAACCAGGCAGAACCGTTACAAGGAGAACCGGTACAGCTATAGATAATACCAGAAGAGCCGGGGTGGTAAATTTTTCGATCCAGCCTTTATCGGCAAATAGATTGCTTAACCAGAGGAAGAATAACAGAAATGCTATGCCTAACGCTAAACCACCAAGGATATCACCTAAATAATGATAGCCGAGAACCATCCGTGATATTGCGATAATTACTACTGCGGCAATAGTCCAGATCCAAAATACTTTATTTTTTAAGCGTACCGCCAGGTAACCCCAAACTGTTACAGCAGTCAGGGTATGACCGCTTGGAAAAGCATAGGCATAACTGCCTTCGGGATGAGTTACCCCTTCAACCGGCGGACGTTCAAGCAATGTAACATCTTTGATCAGGTTACTTAAAGTACCCGATGTCAGGAGTACAAAAGCGCCCCAAAATCCCAAAGTTTTATTAAAACACCAGATTAAAACGCTAAAAAAGACCATGTAAAACTCATCGTCACCGAGAAATGTGAAAACCCTTAAGATAAATTCCACGGGAAAAATTCGCCACTGTTGTAAAGCGACAATTAATTCCAGGTTGCGGGTCTGTGGCCAGGCTATAATAAGTATGGCTGAAGAAATAACCATTACACCCAGCAGAAATTTAACCCAGAATGACTCGCGCTTCGGATCTTCAGAAAAATAAGGCTTTTTTAGCGGGGGGAAATTCATTTTTCCAAGCCTCCTCAATTATTAAATTCAGATGCCTGATTCGAAACTATCCAGAAGTTCCTTTGCTTGTTCGATGAAAGGTTTGGGGACCAATACTTGAACCTCAACAGCCTGCCCTCCGATTACACGCATAGCCCCGGTGTAGGGGCTGCTGTCCGCCTTCTTGGAAGGGATGCCATTGTCCTGTAAAAAGCCGCAGACTATATCAGCTTCTACATCATTGCCTGCCTCCATCAGTAAAGTCCAGCTATAGTCATCCATAAGTTTCCACCTTTGCTGTTAATAAACCAATGGCTATATTATTCTTGCATGCAATGTGGTAATCCTGCCGCTTATCAGATGTTAGGGGTTACAGTGGTTTGCATCGCGGGTTTGCCAATATTGGTGTGAATATGGTACTTTAAAAACAGTATCAAAAAAATATGCTGTTGGAAGGTTTAGTTGGGGGTACAATATTTGTTTATCGGTAAAGGTAAGCTGAAAGATATCGCTGAATCAACCGGAGTGGAACAGGTTGGCATAACCTCGGCTGAACCTCTTTACTACATGAGGGAGAGGTTGGAACGCCGCGTAAATGAAGGCCGGATTTCTCCCTTCGAGGAAAAAGATCCAGATTTACGGATTTCACCGGCGCAACTTTTGGTTAACTGCCGCACAATAATTACCCTGGCTGTTCCCTATGCAACATCCTTTCACCCTGTGCCAGAAACTAAAGAAGAACCACGCGGTATAGTTGCCCGATGTGCCCGGGGCATCGATTACCATCATATTATTGAAAATAAAGCTAACCGCATAGTCGAAGCCCTCAAGCTTGAGGTTGCAATACCTTTTAAATATCGGATCCTCGCCGACCGCAGCCCGCTTATGGAAAGAGAATTAGCCGGTAATTCCGGTCTTGGCTGGATCGGTGAGAACTGTACTCTCATCAATCCCCGATACGGCTCCTACACTGTTCTCGGGACAATTTTAATCGACAAATATATTGAACCAGATGAAAAAATTATTCATTCTTGCCTGAGCTGCGGGCAATGCCGCGAAGCTTGTCCCACCTCAGCTATTACAGAACCTTATACTATGGATCCTTTTCGCTGTATATCTTATCTGACCCAGGCTTCAGGCATTTTCCCCAGTAATATGCGGCCTGCCCTGGGGGCACAAATCTACGGCTGTGACCGCTGCCAGGAAGCCTGTCCTCATAATCAATCCAGGGAAAGCTCTGCCATTTCCGAGTTGGCTTTTTCATATTTTTCCGCTAACCCGCTCTTAATACCACTTTTGGAACTAACCCGAAAAGAGTTTGAAATGACCATAGGTTTGACCTCAGCCGGCTGGCGGGGCAAAACTAATCTTCAGCGCAATGTGATCATTGCCCTTGGTAACATTGGCGATCAAATCGCAATAAAACCCCTGGCCCGCCTACTCGAAAATGATCCCCGTCCCCTGATCAGGCTGCATGCAGCCTGGGCTCTCGGCCAAATAGGCGGAAGAAAAGCTGCTTTTGCCCTGGGAAAATCCAGTCTAAGAGATCCTGAGCCTGCAGTACGAGAGGAAGCTAAACTCGCTTTGGATAAAAGCAGTTAACCTCCCCGGGTAAGGTGCACTAAACAATTCCTGCACAGCTATAAGTTATTCTTCAACATGATCTTGCTATTTTTTATTGCTGCCGATGAAGATGGTCCAAACTGCTACGGCAATAACAACAATGCCGCCGGCGAGCGCAGGAATGGCCAGGCGGATAAAATGACCATCCTGCATGGCCCAACGCTGAGCACTGTTAATGAAACCATGTTCAATAAAAACCGGCACACTTAAAAACAGCAGTATGGTAGAAAGAATGACAGGTATCCATTTAATCCTGCTTTGTTCATCGGGATCGGAGAGGCCAAAAAAATCTGAAAACAATTCAGAGAAAATACCTGTACGGAGGTCGTACAGGCTTATTATAAGCAAAATAAGACCCATGGCCAATAAAAAAAGGTGGCTCATTCCATAATAGCTAAGTAGAAGCAGCGCGATGAGCAGCATTGCCAGGTCTGCAGATATGAAGATTGCCATGTTGCGTGATGTCATCGAGAGAAGGATTCACCACCTCTAAGAGTAAATCAAACAGGGCATGCAGGAATCAGGGCTTCAATAGCAAATAAAAATAATATAAAACATTAATACTCGAATTTATTTTCCCACAACCCATTACTTTCTATTATACTAAATAATTGTCATGGAGGTTTTGATTAGAAATGAAAAATTCTTTGCGTATAATGCATATCGGAGGCATCCCGGTCGAAATACATATAAGCTGGCTGTTTATATTCTTTCTATTAAGTATCTCCCTTGCCCAGGGCTACTTTCCCAGTGTTATCGAAGGCCTAAGCAGTCAAACCTACTGGAGCGCCGGTATAATAACCACCCTGGTAGTTTTTGCCTCGGTACTGGCTCATGAATTAGGTCACTCTTTTGTTGCAATCCGGGAAGAAATCCCAATCAAGAAAATTACCCTCTTCATATTTGGTGGAGTATCCCAGATGGAAATAGAACCACCCAGCCCAGCTGCAGAGTTAAAAATTACTGCAGCAGGACCCCTGACAAGTCTCTTTATTGCTCTGATAATGGGTTTAATATATTATCTTTTCATGCCTCCCGGCGTAATTATCAGTGAGTCGGTTTTCCTGGTAGCTCAGATAAACCTGGTGATGGCCATCTTCAATCTAATTCCTGCATTTCCCCTCGACGGAGGGCGGCTATTTCGTTCAATTACCTGGTATTTTGCAAAAAACCTGGTTTCAGCTACCCGTATTGCTGTCGGCCTGGGCAGTGTTCTCTCATTTATTATCATAGGTATCGGCTTGATGTTTATTTTCTTCCAGGGCGACTTCTCCGGGCTATGGCTTATTTTTATCGGCTGGCTGATTTACCAGTCCGGGCAGTCAAGTTATTCTCAACTTGTCCTCAAAGATACATTTACCGGAATTAAAGCTTCTGAGCTCATGAGTACCGATCTTCAAACTGTATCACCGGATGACACACTCGATGAACTGGCTGAATGTTTTCTGCACTATAAGTTCGGCGCATTTCCGGTAGTTTACGGTTCAACCACCCACGGCCTTGTCACTCTGCAAAACATGAAAAATATACCCCGCGAAAAATGGGCTGAAACCAAAGTTTCAAATATCTTAACTCCACTGAAAGAGGCCATGGTAATAAAGCCTGATACCGATGCTTCTGAAGTAATGATAGAAATGGCCACAAAGAATAGAGGCCGGGCCCTGGTCATGGAAAATGGCGAACTGGTCGGACTGCTCAGCCGCACCGATATGATGCGCTATATGCAGATGCATATGGCTTTGGGATCGGACTAGCTATTCCCGGTTGTTAATCAGCTGGGCCCTATCGTTAAAGAAGGTGCGATATCCAACTTCGATAATGAGGTACACAGCCAGAGCTACGCTGCCGAGGATACCCATCATGATCACAATTTGATATTTTATCGCATCAACAGGAGATGCTCCGGCAAGAATCTGGCCAGTCATCATGCCCGGTATAAAGATAAGTCCCATACCGAGCATAGAATTTACAGTGGGAATAATTGCTGCATTGAAAGTATCACTCAGAAATTCGCTCACAGCCATCTGCGGAGTAGCCCCGAGCATCAGCGCTTCTTCTATGCGGGCACGGCTGGTCTGGAATACCCGGGCCAGCCTTTCTACACCAAGGGTAATTCCGGTCATCGAGTTGCCAATGGTCATACCCGCAATCGGGATGAAAAAACGCGGTTCATACCAGGGGTCGGCAGCAATAACCACGACCATGAAATAAGCCAGAGGCAGAGATGTTCCGATAAATAGAGCGAAAGCGACTACTTTCTTCAAACGGGGGCCGATTTTTCCTTTAACCCTTCCAAATATGGTCACCAGGGCAAAAGCCTGCATGAAGAACATTATCGCCAGAGTAACCAGGATATGCTGTTGCCTGAATACCAGCTCCAGGATGTAACCGGCCATGACCAGCTGAAGGGTCATACGCACTGTGGCTACTAAAAATTCCTTACCACGCCCAAGTTTAAGCAGCTGAGACATAACTAAAAGGAGAATCAGGAAGAGATATGAAGCGGCAAGCCGCCATAACTCGATCGGCAGCAGATCAGGCATTTGCTCCCCTTCTTTCTTCTACGCTGTTGATGCGGCCTCCGGCAAGATTGAGAATGGTGCCGGCGTATTCACTAATTAAACCTCCGGAATGTGAGATCATTACCACTGCTTTGCCGGGCTCTCTGACCCACTGTGCAAGGTAGCTGACGATCGAATTGGCATTATCTTCATCCAGCGCCGCTGTTGGTTCATCAAGGAGCAGTGTCTCAGGATCGAGCAGGAGTGCACGGGCCAGGGCCAGGCGTTCTTTTTCACCCCCGGACAAAATCGAGGTCTCTCTGTTTAAAATTCCCGGCATGCCGAAAGCAGCCAGCAGTTTCTCAATTTCACCTTGCAATGGCTCTTCTTTACGGTTAAAATAAAAAACTAACCGTATATTTTCATGGACAGATCCCGGGAAAATATACGGGGCCTGTGGAACCATCAACACCCTGCGACGAAGATTTATTGGATCAAAAGTCAGGATGTTCTTACCATAATAACTGACTTCTCCATGGTCGCAGCTGATTAAATTGTTCAGTAATTTAAGAAGAGTGGTCTTGCCGCTGCCGCTTTTCCCGGTAACTCCATACAGGGAGCCGGCAGCGATATCAAGAGTAGGTATAAAAAGTATTTTCCGGTAAATAACATTCCGAAGACTGAAAACAGCCGGCATAACAACACCTCTTTTGATCAACTCAGATGATAAGGAGAAATTAGGATGTCAGCACTGGCAGAACCGGTAAAAAGAGGCTTAATAAAAAGCATTCAGCTGCTCTGGCTCCTGATCAAAATCATAGTCCCCGTTTCCTGCCTGGTTGCTGTTCTGGATTACTTCGGCATTATTGAATTAATTGCCGGTTTCTTTTCCCCGGCGATGGCGTTGTTCGGACTGCCCGGAGAAGCGACCATTGCCTTAATTTTAAGTTTCTTTGTCAACTTCTACGCCGCCCTGGGCGTAATAACTACTATGTCCCTTAGCTCCCAGCAGATTACTGTTTTAGCAGTAATGATCGGGATCTGCCATGAACTGCCGGTAGAAACCGTTGTTTGCAGTTATACTGGCCTGCGCATTCCCGTATCTGCAGCTCTTCGCATCTTTACCGCCCTGGGCGCAGGCATTTTTTTGAATTTAATCTACAACCTGGTTCTTGGAGGGTAACTGTATGGAGATATTTTATCTGCTTGCTGAAACGATTCTCAATACTCTGCTTAGCATTGCCCGCCTTGCCTTGTTTCTGATACCGGTACTGATCCTGATCGAAATTGCCCGTCACTATCAGGTGATTGAAAAAATCACAGGCAGGGTTAAAAAGGCTCTGCAGTTTTTAACCCTGCCCCAGGAAGCAGCTTTCCCCCTGTTGGCAGGAATGCTTTTCGGAATTGTTCTGGGCTCAGCTTTGATAATCGATTATGCCAGGGAAGGATACCTAAAAAGGCGTGATCTTCTGCTTATTGGGATCTTCCTAAGCATATCGCACTCTATCATTGAAGATACATTTATATTGGCCGTATTCGGAGCCAATCCACTGGTCCTGGTGAGCACCAGAACTGTCCTGGCCATAATTATCACCAGAATAGCCGCCTCATTAATTGATCATTTTACCCCAACAACAAATCAGTAGTTGTAGGCCTGAAATTCTACAAACAGATCCGCAATACCATTTGCCCAGGATAGAAGCAATTCATCACCCATAAAAGGGGCTATAAGCTGCAGCCCCAGGGGCAGGCCATTATCAGCTCTACCGGACGGCACCGACACCGAGGGAAGGCCGGCATTGGTCCAGGGCATATTCATGGCCGGGTCTCCTGTGGCACTAATCCCTTCCGGGGCGGGGCCCGGCGCCGCGGGGGTAACCCACAGGTCTATTCCC
>PWUG01000206.1 GCA_003562605.1 Syntrophomonadaceae bacterium
CGGATTTGCTGAAAACATTGAAGCCGATAACTGTCTAAAGGTTACTGATGACTTGTATACCTTAATCAGTGAAGAGTATAAAAGTATTATAAAAGAAACTGTAAAAGAAATTATGCGGAAAAGCAAAGAGGTGTAGAAGATATGACTGATATAAAAAACCATTTCACAGAAACTTCCTTTGAATATGAGAAAACAGGCGACGATGATGATTACCTAAACTTCAAAACCATTAAATATGACGTGGGGAAATATCAATTAGTTATAAGGCTTACACATGATAATAAATTTATCTCCGTAGATTCAATAAAAGTTAATAAGGATTTTCTTTCTCTTGAAAAAAGGTTAGCAAACACACATTATTTAGATGTTGACCAATACTATGAAGATGATGAAGAGAGTTAAGCTATAATGTTTTATAATCCAACTCCAACAAAAGATCTTAGATTTGGAGACATAGTTGCTGGTTTTTCCTTTTTTACACCAGCCATAGACAAGCCTTTAGAAAGGATTCCCTATGGTTATAACGTGGATATTGAGGTGCCTAAACATTGTGTTGTACTTACACCATGTTGCTCAATTAAAGATAGGTTATTATGTCTAACTCCTTTAATTAAAATTAAAAAACAATTAATCGAAAATCCATACTTCAAGGAAGATTTGACTAGAATTAACCGTAAGGTAGACCCCCTGAAATCAATACCCCCCAAACAGCTTGATAAAGAAACACCTGAAGAAAAAGCAAGACGTGCAGCACAAGAACCTGGGTTTGCTTTTGGAGAACTTTTTATTTATCAAGGACACGATGATTATCTGCCTGACTACTCTTTAAGTAAAGAATTTAGTACTAATTATTATATGATAGATTTTCGAAATGTTCATAGAATCAATTGTAAATCAGTCATAAAAGCTAACCGTCACGAGATTGATTCAAAAGTATTAGAACTGTCTGTATCTTCAAGAAAAGATTTGAGACTTAAAATATCATATTTTTATTTTAGGCCTGCAGACGAAGATTTAGCCGACCTTTGATGAGCATTATTACGCTACGGATTATCTGCGTAGCGGTATCCGGTATCCCACGATTCATGGTTTGGCTTTTCATCAGAATATTTATGGGGTGACAGTTATAAAAAGTAACTATATTAACACTTAGGGCCGCCTTGTGTGGCTTTTTTGATGTACATAAAAAAAGTCATTCCCTCAAGTAATACTTAATTCGTGTATTTCGTTTAATTCGTAGGGCAGTAACTATTTATTATCATCATCCCAGAGAATCGGCCTTCCTAAGAATTCCTCCAGGTCTCTCCTTGTGTTATTCGTGTTCGCCTCATCTTCCCTGCTTTGAAGACATTTCAAACTGTAGTGTATTTGTAGTATGCAAATATAAAGCTCCTAAAAATGGGGTTTTATTCGGTATCGCTTAATATCTGGTTAAGCGACAACTATTGATATAGTAATTTTTCAAACAGGGAAGTAAACAGTATGCATTTTATTTCACCCCGTGTCAAAACCATTGCACGGGTTATTTTTTTTCTGGTTTTCCCTGGGAAGAAGCTTCAATAAATTCTTCAAGTGCACTTTGAGGTATTCTCCAAAGATCCCCAAGCTTTATTGCTTTAAGTCTTCCCTGGCGTATCCAAGCATAAACTGTGCGGGTTTTAACGTTAAATTTTTCTGATATCTGTTGGGGACTGTAATATTCTTCTGATTGCACAGCAAATCACCTCTTTAACCTATATTACCATTAGCTAAAGCAGGTGACAATAAATGAATTGACATCAATTCAATTATCATATATACTTATTATACTATGTAACAATAAGTAACACTCTAAGAAGGTGACTATTGCTTGCCAATCAATAACAAGGTTAAAAGAATGGCAAAACGCAGAGGTAACGGTGAAGGAAGTATCACCAAGAGGAAAGATGGTAGGTGGCAGGCAGCTGTTTCTATTGGCACTGATGAGAACGGCAAGTTAAAGAGGAAGTATTTTTATGCCAGAACCAAGGAAGAGGTTACCACCAAGCTAGTTGAAGCTACAAATTCAGAAAGGAGTTTAAATTATGGGCAGACGTTCTAACGGCGAAGGCAGTATTGCGAAGCGAAAAGACGGGCGATGGCAAGCAGCTGTCGTGGTTGGGAAAAAAGAAAATGGTGAACCAAATCGCAAATATTTCTACAGTAAAGCAAAAAAAGAAGTTGCAAAAAAGCTTGCTGAAGTGACTAACCAGGTAAGAACTGGAACCTATACCGAGCCGTCCAAGTTGGTTGTCAGGGAATGGTTTGAAAGGTGGCTGGAACATTACAAAAAAGGAAATATTGACCAGTCCACATTCGAAAGCTACAAAGACCAAATTGACCTGCACATTTTACCGGAAATCGGACATATCAAGCTGGCTAAGCTTAAGACATTTCACCTGCAGGAGCTTTACCACAAGAAGCAGCAGGATGGGGCCCGGCTGGACAGTAAGCCCGGCGGATTGTCTCCCCGCGTTGTGAGGTATCTACACATGATTAGCAGGCAGGCATTGGGGCAGGCAAAGGCGGAAGGATTAATAACAATAAACCCTTGCGATGCGGCAAAACCTCCCAGGCTTGAACGAAAAGACATCAAAGTTCTTGATTCTAACCAGGTGGCCCTGTTTCTACAGGAGGCAAAGCCCTGCCGCTACTATACAGCTTTTCTTCTGGACCTTAACACCGGCATGAGGCGCGGTGAAGTTCTGGCCCTACAATGGGATGACATCAACTTCGAAACAGGTGAAATTCAGGTGAGAAAAACAATTGAACGTTCCAAAGAATACGGCCTAAGAATTAAGAATCACACAAAAAACAAAAAGAATAGGCCGGTAAGCGCAGCCCCGGCTGTAATAGAAACGCTGAAGTTTTGGAAAGCCAGGATCGATAAAGAAAAGAAAGACCTGGGCGACGCCTACCTGAACAATAACCTGGTATTCCCAAACGAAATCGGCGGCATTACCTGCCCCCGAGCGTTCAGTAGGCAGTTTGAAAGAGCAATTGAGCGGTGCAATAAGCGGTTGGTGGATACAGCCATCGAAAAGGTTAAAGAGGAAACCGGGAAAAAAGAATTAAGCAAAGAGGAAATCAAATCCATTGAGCAATCGAACCGGATTAAGGTAAGCCCGCATAGCCTGAGGCATACATTCGCCACATTAAGCCTGCAAGAAGGTTGTGACCCGAAATCCATCCAGGAAGCCTTAGGTCACCATTCGGCGGCGTTTACGCTAGACGTTTACGCAGGAGTAACTCAAAAAATGAGAAAAGAGTCGAACGAAAAAATAGGCAAGCTTTTAACAGCCTGCCTACCAAGTTAATAACATAAACCTTCTTCTTGCTTGAACCGGGGAGGCCGCCCCGGTTTTTTCTTTTCCAGGCAAGACAACACTATTTTAAGGAACTGATGTCAAATTGCTGTCAAATGGGCAACCCGGCATGACATTATGTTACCTTGTGTTCTGGAAAAGTGCGATAATATAGTGGTCGGAGCGGCGGGATTTGAACCCGCGACCTCCTGCTCCCGAAGCAGGCGCGCTGCCAAACTGCGCTACGCCCCGACGTTAAGTTTTA
>PWUG01000358.1 GCA_003562605.1 Syntrophomonadaceae bacterium
AGCTGTTGATATCGGCCCTGAAACTGCAGCCATTTTCTGTGGTTTCCTTGATGAATCGGCGATGATCGTCTGGAACGGCCCCCTGGGAGTTTTTGAAGTGCCGCCTTTTGATAACGGGACAGAACTTGTGGCACAGGCCGTAGCAGAGAGCAGCGCTTATTCTGTAGTCGGCGGTGGAGATCTTGTTGCAGCACTGGAAGCGCTGGGCCTGGCCCGCGGGATTAATTTTATTTCCACCGGTGGAGGCGCTACTCTGGAGTTTTGGGAAGGCAAAGAACTGCCCGGAATCTCGGCGTTGCAAGACAAATAATCCGAACCGGACAGGAACCGGACTGGAGGCATAATTATGGGATTAATTATTGCGGCAAACTGGAAAATGCATAAAACTGCAGCTGAAACTGTTAAATTCTGCCGCCATATTGTTCAAGATGAAGAACAGTTTGAAGGGGTGGAAGTCCTGATCTGTCCCCCTTATACAGCTCTTTCGGCGGCATCTGCCGCCCTGGAGGGGAGCTCTGTCAAATTGGGTGCACAAAACGTGCACTGGGAGCAACAGGGTGCCCACACCGGAGAAATATCAGCCCCCATGCTGCTGGAATTTGGAGTTGAATACGTAATAATCGGCCATTCTGAAAGACGGCATCTTATGGATGAAGACGATAGCCAGGTCCGGCGTAAAGTCAGAGCAGCCCTTGAAAACGGTTTAAAACCGATCCTTTGTGTCGGGGAAACAGAAATGCAACGAGAGCAAGGTGTGACTGAAACAGTTATTGAAAAACAGCTGGCCGGTGCACTCGAAGGGCTGGATCCGGATAAAACTAAAGCCCTTGTAGTTGCTTATGAGCCGGTTTGGGCTATTGGAACCGGTAAAGCTGCTTCAGAAGCTGATGCAGAAAACGCAGCTTCCCTGATTCGAAACTTCTTTCTTCAGCATCTCGGAGAAAGGGCTGCAGCCGGCCTGCGGGTTCAGTATGGCGGCAGTGTTAAAGCAGAAAATATTGATTCTTTCGTGGCCCTGCCTTCGATTCAGGGTGCCCTGGTTGGCGGTGCGAGTCTCGAAGCTGATTCTTTCAGAGCCCTGGTTCTTGCTTCCCGAAAGGCGGTATAAGGTTGAAAAAGGTTCTACTGGTAATACTCGACGGCTGGGGCTACAGCGAAGAGGTCGAAGGTAATGCTATTGTGCAGGCTGATACACCAAATATGGATCGCTTCTTTGAAAAATATCCCTGGTCGCTGCTTGATGCTTCCGGTAAAGCCGTTGGCTTGCCCCCGGGGCAGATGGGTAATTCGGAGGTAGGCCACCTTAATCTTGGTGCCGGTAGGATTGTCCCCCAGGAATTGACAAGAATCGGACAGTGTATCGAAACCGGAGAGTTTTTTGAAAACCCGGTCCTCAAAAAGGCCATGGAAAAGCCCCGCCAAAACGACAGCACCTTACATCTAATCGGATTGGTTTCAGACGGCGGGGTACATAGCCACTTCGATCACCTTCTGGCCCTTCTGGAGATGGCCCGCCGCAAGAAAGTGGAAAGAGTATTTGTTCATGCTATTCTTGATGGGCGGGACACTACCCCGTACGGAGCGAAGCCTTTCCTCGAGAAGCTTGAACAACTCGGCAGGGAGCACCGGAAGGGTTTCACAGCAACAGTTACAGGCCGCTACTACGCCATGGACCGGGATCAGCGCTGGGATAGAACAGAGCGGGCATACCGGGCATACAGCTATGGAGAGGGCTTAAAAGCAACTGACCCGTTAGTTGCATTGGAGACTGCCTATAATCGCGGCGAAGCCGATGAGTTTGTCCAGCCGACAGTAATTGTTGATCGCAAAGGAGAGCCTTTAACCCTTGTTCGCTCTGAGGACAGTATGATTTTCTTTAACTTCAGGCCGGATAGAGTCCGCCAGATAACCCGCACATTTGCCGACCAGGATTTTTCACTTTTTGATCGCGGTTCCGATGCGCCACAGCCCTATCTGGCAACTATGACCGACTATGACCGTGACCTTCCCCTGCCGGCCGCTTATACTTTTGATGATTTAAAGGAAACCTTGGGCGAAATCTATTCCCGGCAGAACCTGGCCCAGATGAGGATTGCTGAAACAGAAAAATACGCTCATGTCACTTATTTCTTCAATGGAGGACGGGAAGATAAATTCCCCGGTGAAGAAAGGATCATGGTTCCGTCACCGCAGGTGGCAACTTATGACCTTCAGCCGGAGATGAGCGCTCCGGAGGTTACTTCCCGCATCATTGAAACAGTAATAAACGATCGGCATTCTTTGATCATCGCCAATTATGCCAACGCCGATATGGTGGGGCATTCAGGGGTAATAGATGCCGCTATCAAAGCGGTGCAGGCGGTTGACAGCGGTATTGGAGCAGTTGTCGATGAGACGCTGCAGCGCGGCTGGTATGTGTTAATCACAGCAGATCACGGTAATGCTGAAGAAATGAAGGACTGCGGGGGAGATACCCTTACTGCCCACAGTGACAATAAGGTTCCCCTCCTGTTGCTCGGCCCGGATAAGTATAATTTGCGTGAAAAAGGTATCCTTGCCGATGTCGCCCCGACTATTCTTGAACTGGCCGGCATCAGCATTCCGCCCGAAATGACCGGAAAAAGTATGCTTGTTAAGAAGGAAAAAGTGATAAGCAAGAGGAGTGAAAAAAATGGAAGAACGGATTCAAACCATAAAGGCCAGGGAAATTCTTGACTCACGGGGCAACCCGACCCTGGAAGTAGATATTTTGCTGCAGGGGGGTTGGACAGGACGGGCAGCTGTGCCATCGGGAGCTTCGACAGGAGCATTTGAAGCGATAGAACTGCGCGACGGCGATGAACAGCGCTATCGGGGGAAAGGTGTTTTGGCAGCGGTACGCCACGTAAATGAAATACTGGCGCCCGAGCTATGCGATCAGAACATTCTCGAACAAAAAGGCCTGGACTTATTAATGATTGAACTTGACGGCACCGCCAATAAATCACACCTTGGAGCTAACGCCATGCTCGGTATTTCCCTGGCGGCAGCGAGGGCGGCAGCCTCAATGCTCAATTTGCCTCTCTACCGTTATATTGGCGGGCTCGACGCCTGCATCCTGCCTGTTCCTTTTATGAATATATTAAACGGAGGAGAGCATGCCGATAATAATATGGATATCCAGGAATTTATGATTGTTCCTCTCGGGGCGGACACTTTTTCACAGGCTCTGCAGATGGGAACAGAGGTATTCCATCATCTCAGAACAATTTTGCAGGCACGCGGCCTGAACACCAATGTTGGCGACGAAGGAGGGTTTGCGCCCAACCTGGAGTCAAGTGAAGCGGCGCTGGAGCTGATTGTCGAAGCAATCACCAGTGCAGGTTACAAGCCCGGGGAAGAAATTTACCTGGCGCTCGATTCTGCGGCGAGCGAATTTTATCGTGACAATTTGTATCATCTGGAAGGAAGGTCATTATCTGCCCGGGAATTGACCGATTACTACCGGGAATTGGCCGGGCGTTTTCCACTGATCAGTATTGAAGACGGCCTCGATGAAGAAGATTGGACCGGGTGGAAATCATTGACTGAATTGATGGGTAAAGAA
>PWUG01000214.1 GCA_003562605.1 Syntrophomonadaceae bacterium
ACGAGGCTCATTGATGCCGGTCTGTATTGTAAGGACTGCAGGAAGTTCAAGTTCGACGACTTCCAACAATCCACCTTCCAACTCGCGGCGTACTTTGACCTTCCCGTCTAAGACTTCAACCTTATTGACCATTGAGGCATGGTTTACCCCCAGTTCTTCAGCCAGGGCCACCCCGGTCGACATGTGCCAATCGTCATTAGCCATGCAGCCGGTCAGCACCAGATCGAAATCATGCCCCTTGATTGCGCCGGCAAGCGTTTTCGCAACCATGAGAGGATCATGAACCGCGATGCGATCGTCTTCGACCCGAACCGCCTGGTCGCATCCCTTTGCCATAGCCATACGGATCATCACATCAGACTTTTTCGGCCCGATTGATATAACAGTTATTTCACCGCCCTGCGCTTCTTTAATCAAGACTGATTCTTCAACGGCATAATTGTCGGCATCGTTGATGTCGAATGAAAATCGGCTGTCATCAACCGTAATGCCATCGGGATTTAGTTTTACTTCCGCTTCGGAAGTATCGGGCACATACTTGATACAAACTAAGGTTTTCATTTGTTCATTCCACCTCCTGCTATAATATAAATTGCTTAAAACTCGATGTATTCACCAAGAAGTTCCATGATTTCCGCTACACGCATCTCTTCCTCCAAGCCAAGGCCTTTCATTGAATCTTCCAGCGTTAATACGCAGAAAGGACATGCAACGGCAACGATATCGGCATCGAGAGCTTTCGCATCCTTGATCCGAGTATCAGCCAGCCTTTCCTTCTTCGATTCTGATTCCACCCACATCTTTCCACCACCGCCTTCACAGCAGAGGCTGCGTTCACGGCGGCGGTCAAATTCAACCAGCTCTGCTCCGGGGATACTCTTTAACAATTCCCGGGGTTCATCGTAAACATCGCCCTGCTTACCTAAGTAGCAGGGGTCATGGTAGACAATCTTTTTTTGTAGATCGCCTTTCCAGGTAAGTTTTCCTTCCCTGAGCAATTCGACCAGTAGCTGGGTATAATGAAGAACCGGCACTTTAAGGTCAGGGTAATGGGTTTTGTAAGTAGTAAAGCAGTGCGGCGAAAGGGTCACAATCCGCTTTGCAGAAAATTCATTTAAATATTCAGTGTTGTCTTCGACAAGCATTTCGAAAAGCCCCTCTTCGCCAAGGGTGAATACTTCGCTGCCGCAGCAGCTTTCTTCTTCCGGTAAAAAGGCATAGTCAACACCGGCCTTGTTCAAAAGCCTGACGATATTTTTGGCAATAGATTGAACTCGAGGGTCATAGGCAATCGTGCAGCAAACAAAAAAAAGGTTCTCTACAGCTACCCCGGGTTCAGCAATTTTTACATCAAGGCCTTCCATCCAGTCAGAACGGGAAGCTCTTGACTTTTCCCAGGGATTACCTTCAAGAAGAACACTCTGCAGAGCATCGCGCACAGTCGGTTCGACCTTGCCGCTTTCCACAATCAGAGAGCGCAGGCCGATTAAAACCTCCAGCGGTTTTAAACCCTTGGGACAGCGCACAGCACAGGTATGGCAGGCTGTGCAATCCCAAATTTCGGCCAACCTGGCCAACTCGTCAAGTTTTTCTTCGTTGTAGGCGTCGTTTACAAATTGACGTACATTTAGATCAGCCCGCACAGTAACCGGGCAACCGCCGGTACAACGACCGCATTGTATACAACCAAGCAGATCATATTTTTCGGTAAAGGTCTGAATTTCGGTACTCATTAGCATACCCCGCATCATTAAGTAATTATTTTACTACAATGCTCCCGGCAAACCCGATCCCGCTTACCGGCTAAGGAATCTACTAAACTCCCCCGCTGGCGCCACCCCCCGGTATTTCAGTAAAATTGTCAGACAATTGCGATATTAATGGGTTACCTTAGTAATTTCGACATTTCCTTTATTTTTTCCTGCCTGTAATTTTAAATTCATAAATATTTAACATAATCAACTATTAACCCGTAAAATGATCGAAAGAGGCTAAACTCAGGCTATAACGATCCTGCCGGGGGTGCCCTTGGTAATTCGGCCTATTAGATGACCCTCGGCATTATTTTTTTTCAGGGCGGAAAGGTAAGCTTCCAGTTTTGCTTCCTGCAGAGCGACCAGAAGCCCTCCTGAAGTTTGCGGATCGGCCAGGATAATCAGGGCATCGTCTTTATCTTCTGCCTGTCCATCCCAGGTTAAATGCGGCCGCATATATTCAAGATTGCGGTAGGCCCCGCCGGGAATCATTCCCATTGCAGTCATCTCTTTGACATCAGGGTACAGGGGCACTTTTTTATAATCAATTTCGGCAGCGGCATTGCTTGAAATCAGCATTTCATATAGATGTCCCAGCAGGCTGAACCCGGTCACATCAGTACAGGCGGATACACCAACCTGAATCATCGCCCTGGAAGGTGCCGCACTGAGGGCTGTCATACCATTGATTACCGCAGCTGCTTCTTTATCTGTTATGATTTCACCTTTTACTGCCGTGGCAATAATGCCTGTGCCCAGCGGCTTGGTCAGGACGAGACAATCGCCTGGTTTCGCACCACCGGCGGTGACCATTTTATCAATATCAACCAGGCCGGTTATGGAAAGCCCGTATTTGGGCTCGGCATCTTCAATACTGTGGCCTCCGACCAGGACCGCACCCGCCTCAAGAATCTTATCGTAGCCACCGCGGAGGATAGCTTCCATCACTTCCAGTGGTTGGCAGGATACCGGGAAACAGATAACATTTAAAGCAGTAAGCGGTTTTCCACCAATGGCATAGACATCGCTAAAAGCATTGGCGGCTGCAATTTGGCCGAATTTGTAAGGGTCATCAACAATGGGTGTAAAGAAATCCACAGTCTGAACCAGAGCTTGTTTTTCTGAAATACGGTAAATACCTGCATCTGAAAAGTGCTGCTCTCGGTTCAAATAGTTTGGATCTTCTATAGAGGGCAATCGACGCAGCACCTGCGCCAGGACCTCAGGCCCTATTTTTGCCGCTCAGCCGGCGCTTGAGGTCATATTTGTCAGGCGGATTTCTTCGCGACTCATCGGCTCACCATCCTTCCTATCTCCAGGCCCCCGGCAGTTTTATTCACAGACTAATCGGTCTTAAGTTTTAAGGCTACCCGGTGGTCTTCAACCCGCCTGGTTAACCTGGCCTGATCGAAGTGTTCGAGCAATGCCTGGGCATATTTACGAGAGCTCCCTGTAATGTCTCGGAACTGGGCCAGGGTGAGGGTTTCATTTTCGGAAAAGTGCTTCCGAAGCAGCTTCCGGGCTTCACTGTAAGCATTACTGTGGAAATAGAGCTCTTCATTTATTTTTATCAAAAGCCCTTCTGCAAGCAGGTAGTTTATAAGCTCGTCTTTGCGGGCATAATTTGCTCCCGCTTTCTCCATGGCATCTTTTACAGACGGAGGCTGGAAGTGCCCCGATTGGTAAAGTGCAATTAAACCGTCAAGCTGTTTTCTATCTTTGGCTGAAGGCATCGGTTTGAAGTGATATAAAGAGACTAGATCGCCTTTTGAAAAAGCCAATTCTTTTTCCTGCAGATTGCCGAGCAGGGCATCGTAATCGCGCTGGCTGAAAGCGGCAGGTAAAAACCCTTTTAACTGGGCGCGTGAAATTCCCGGAGATAACGGGAATTTTTGATGATATTTTTCAAGTTCAGCCAGTAATTTTTCTTCGTATTCTTTAAGGGACGCGGTAGTAATAAAAACGCTGCCAATTTTTTGCACAAGCCCTTGCCCGGAGAGTTCTTCGAGAATGGAATTTACTATTTCCCGGGCAAGACGGGTTTCCCTGGCCAGGAGACCGCTATCGGCTGCAACCAGTTCTTCAAGCTTCCGACGGACAAATGCAGCGTCTCCTCCGGCAGTCGGCGCCTGTCTTAATTCATTAAGCCGCTCAATTACCTGGGGGCGGAAACGGCGATGTTTTGAGGGGTAAGGATCCAATACTTTTCCACCGCCGATAGTGGTCATCGGTGAATAGGAACGGATCACAAAGGAGTCACCGCGTTCGGCTACCAGGGGTCGGTCTAAACGGAACTGCGCAAGAGCGCTTAGGCCGGGACGCAGATCTTCACTGTCAAGCAATAAAGGCCGGCCCACGGTACGGGCAGTACCCAAAAAAAAGTGAACCGGGTCTAAATTTTTAAGGCGGCGCGGCGCGCTTTTCAGTAGTACTACTGAAACATCGATCAGATCAGTCTGGCGGTAATAACCGGGGTTACTGATTACACTGCCTCTTAAGACCTGGCCTTTTTCCAGCCCTGAAAGGTTCAGGGCAACCCTGGTCCCTGCTTTAGCTTCTTTCACGTCAGTATCATGGACCTGGATGTTGCGCACCCTCGCTTCAAGTCCGGGAGGGACTACAGATACTGTATCGCCGACTCTCACGGATCCCTGGACAAGGGTTCCCGTAATCACAGTCCCAAAACCCGCTATCACGAAAGAGCGGTCTACAGGCAGACGCAGGGGACCGGAAGAGCTTCGAGATTCTAAATCAGTAGTTAAAATGTCAATTAACTCTTTTAATTCTTCAATTCCCTGGCCCTGTATTGCTGAAACAGAATGTATCGGCGCTTCTTCCAGAAAGGTCCCTTTAAGTTCTTCCCCAATTTCCTCCCGGACCAATTCGCGCCATTCTTCTTCAACCAGGTCTATCTTGGTGATAACTACAATACCTTTTTGGGTCCCGAGCAGTTCCAAAATGTCGAGATGCTCCCTGGTCTGGGGCATGACTCCTTCGGTGGCATCGACTACAAGCATTACCAGGTCCATACCTGCTGCTCCTGCCAGCATATTGTGAATAAAGCGTTCGTGTCCCGGGACATCGACAACGCCTGCCAGCCTCCCGCCGGGCAGCCTGAAGGGAGCAAAACCTAGATCGATTGATATGCCGCGTTCTTTTTCTTCCTGCAGGCGATCGGTATCAATGCCGGTGAGCGCCTTAATCAATACAGTCTTTCCGTGGTCAACATGGCCGGCTGTACCTATTATCAGTTGTTCCAAATTGCTGACACTCCTCGGATTGCTATTCACTATAAGCCATGCGGACGGCTTCGACTAAGGCATCCTCCTGGTCTTCGAAGATAGTTCGGAGATCAAAGAGCAGTGTATCTTGTTGAAGACGGAGGATTACCGGGGGATCGCCCTGGCGTAATCTTTCTACCAGTTCTGCTGGATGAATACCCTCTTCAGACAGTTTTATTGCTGCCAGGTAAGTTGGCAGTTCTGCTATCGGCAGGGCACCCCCGCCTACTCTTGAAGTACCTTCGATCGTAAAAACGTTGCCGGTTTCGATTATCCCTTCGAGGCGGCCGGCCAGAGCCACAGCCCGCTTTTTGAGGGTTTCTTTTTCGACGGTCAGCATGCGCCATACGGGTATCTCACGGATTGCCATTTCTTCGTCGAGGTAGAGGCGCAGGGTCGCTTCCAGGGCGGCAATAGAGAATTTATCAACACGCAGTGTCCTGGCCAGCTGGTTTGTGCGGATATAAGATACAAGGTCTTTGCGTCCGACGATGATACCGGCCTGGGGGCCACCGAGCATTTTATCGCCACTGAAGGTGACCAAATCGGCGCCGGCGGCAATACTGTCCTGAACGCGCGGCTCTGAAGGCAGGTTATATTTTTCAAGATCAATAAATACACCACTGCCCAGATCTTCAATAAGCAGTAGATTATATTTATGAGCCATCGCAGAGAGGTCAGCAGTATTGACTTCTGCAGTAAAACCGACCATTTGGTAATTACTGGTATGCACCTTTAGAAAAGCCGCTGTATTTTCGTTAACCACTGCCTCGTAATCACGCAGGTAAGTTTTGTTGGTTGTCCCAACCTCCACCAAAGCAGCACCACTCGCGGCCATGATCTCGGGAATACGAAAGGAACCGCCGATTTCAACCAGCTGACCACGGGAAACAACCACTTCCCTGCCATTGGCTGTCGTATTAAGGGCAAGAAATACCGCTGCTGCATTGTTGTTCAGCACAACAGCAGCTTCGGCCCCGCTCAGCTCGCAGAGAAGCTCTTCCAGGTGCTCCTGGCGCGAACCACGTTTGCCGGTTTCCAGGGATAATTCAAGATTATTGTAGTTTGCAGCTATTTCGGTCAGAGCCTTAACTGCTGATTCAGGCAGCGGAGCCCGGCCGAGATTGGTGTGGATGATTATTCCTGTAGCATTAATCAATATTTTAAGGTTTGATCCGGCATTTTTTTCTGCCAGTATTGCAGCCTCCCGGGCCAAAACAACAGGAGACAGGTCTATTTCCCCGGTTATATTTTCCAGATCATCATTACCGGTTAACTGACGACGGTAAGAGGCGATAATATCCTGGGCCGCCTGAAGGATAATGCGGCGTGGCAAACGCTCCAGCATTGCTTCTAATGCCGGTTCACGCAGCAGACGGTCGACAGCAGGCAGTTCACGCAACAGTGACTGATCTTTATTCACCATTATTTCCTCTTTTCACAACGAGTCAGATGCAAAACTTAATAATTTTTTTAATTATATCAATATAAAAAGCAGCTTGGCAACTATAGTCAGGACTGCTTTTTTTGGGTGTAGCCGATTGAGAGGTTCAGCGGTTTTGTTTCAAGATAGCTGCCGGCGCAGAATCCGAGCAGGCGGCATCGTTCAAAGTCGATTTTACCCTTTTCATCAGTTACTTCGGGTGATACATAAGTTGCAACCACCCTGCTGATAAAAATTGTATGACTGCCGAGTTCTAAAATTTTTTCGACTTTACATTCCAGGCTGATTGGACATTCATCAATCATTGGCGCATATTCCAAAGTTCCCCTGACAGCGGTAAGGTTAAAGTGTTCGAATTTTTTTAGATCCCGCCCACTTAAATTACCGCAACCATCAGTAAGATCAACCTGGTCTGTATTGGGTAAGTTTACCGAGAATTCTCCTGAATCCCGAATGATATCAAAAGAGTAACGGTTGGGACGAACCGCAACAGATATCATTGGCGGGGACGAGTTAACAACTCCAACCCAGGCCAGGGTAATAATATTTTTTTCATTCTCGTTGCCGCAGCCGATCAGGGCCGGGGGAATCGGGCCCAGAAGTATTTGCGTTGGTTGCTTTTGTTTAATCATCTGAAAAACTCCTCCTGCAATTATATTATTTAAATTGTTCTCACTTCTGACATCTTGAGCCTGACGACTGAATTACCACCGCTTCTCTGCTTATAATTTTAGTTCCACTTAAGGCTCCCAGTAAAGGCGCAGAACCAACTTTTCTACATTTTGTAACTGTTAGATTAACTGTAACTTAGATAAATACTAGATAACCAGGCTATATGTTTTTCCTTCCCGGGCCAGTTCGGTCGTGGGGAAATATTTTTTAGCTTCAGCCAGCGACACGTCCAGGTCACGTTCGGGATGGTGGTGGGTCAAGACCAGCCTGTCAACTTTTGCGGCAGCAGCAATTTCAGCAGCCTGAGCCGCGCTAAGATGATTCGGCAGGTTATTTTGAATATCCGCTGCCTGAAAATTTGCTTCACAGAGAAATAGATCTGACCCTGAAGCAAATTCTTCAAGGCCTCGATAGTATTCAGTATCGCTGGAATAGACAAGGGTTCCCAATAAAGAACGTACTCGCAATGCCAATGATGGAACCGAATGGATCCCCAGCCTGACCTGAATTGTGAAAGGGCCGATCTGAAGTTCTTGATCACTGCCAATTGGTGTCACAGAATAAGCATTTTTGTAAGGCAGGCGATCAAATTCAGAAGCGGGCTCTGCAGGAGCGAAAAGCGGCAAGGGCTCACTGCGCAAACCCCTGTTGTATGCTATTTCGAGCCCGTAACGCATGATCATGATATCCGAAACATGATCGGCGTGCAGGTGGGAAAGGATTACTGCATTTATATCCTGATAATTGATTTGTTCCTGCAGGCGGCTTAAAACACCATTACCGCAGTCGATTAAAAGGTTCCAGCCTTCTTCCCGAATCAAATAACCGGAACAACATCCGCCCGCAGGCGGGTAAGGGCCGTAACAACCAAGTACTGTGAGCTTCATTGTTTCAACCTCCGAGAAATTATAAATTATTGTACCGGTTTAGGACACCGTAAATTCCCTGACTACTCCCTGATTGATCTTTTGCTGTAATTCATCTTTCACTTCGCCTTTGGCGCTGAAATATAGAATTTGCCAACCATTCGAGCTAATATCTACCAGCATAGCCAGCAGGAGCTTTAATCTTTCAGGATCTGCCTTGATAAATGGATCGTCCAGAATGAAAAACCCTTTATTGCCCTCAAGTAATTTTTCACCGAGAGCAAGTCTGATCGAAAAGTAAAGCTGGTCGTATGCTCCCCCGGAAAGCTGGTAAGCGTCAAGTCTGGTTCCATCAGAACGAATAACCCTGATCAAATTCTCCCTGCTTTCAAAAATCACTTCCCGGTAGCGTCCACCGGTAATTTGACTGAAATATTCACTGACCCGGTTGTCAGACCCAAACAGTGCTGTTACTTTTTCTTCTTCTTCCTGTTCTAAACAGCTTAGTATTTCAATGGCTAAGGATGCATTTGCTTTATTATCGTCGTGGCCCTGAATCCACTTCTCGAGTTTTAGCTGAACTACTTCAAGGTCAACTGTAGTCTGACAGGGTAAACTGCTTTCTTCACTACCATGGAGTAATTCATTTACTCCTTTTTCGATATCACGCAATTCGTCACTGCGTTCCTGCAATTTTCCTTTCAGATCTTTTCGAACCTGGGCCAGCTCTTCAATTTTCTCATGTAATTTTTCACTTTCCTGCTGATTATATTTTAAGCCCCTTGCGGAATCAGCGTATTCCTCAATTCCGGTGACCTGTGCCTGCCAGAATTTAATCCGTGCTTCGTCTGAAGGCAAGTCGGCACCCTGACCGAAATGACTGCTCAGTATACTTTTCTGTTTTTCGGCTTCACCTTTCTGCTTCTCTTTCCGAGCCAAAGCTGTATTAAGTTGTTCAATTTCATCCAGGCCCGTTTTATGCCGGACATGATTTATCTGTTGTTCTGCTTCTTCTATCCTGCCCAGCTTTTCTTCACGTTCCCTTCTCAGACGTGCTTCTTCTTTCTGCTGCCATTCAGCTTCTTTTTCTGCATCATTCAGCTGATCAGCAATCGCAGCAAGGTCATTTTTGATGCGGTTTACGCTTGCCCGCACCGTCTTGATATTGTCTGCAGGCAAACCTGATTTTTCAGCTTCACTAAGTACCTGTGCTTCAATTTCGGCTAATCGGCTCTTCTTTTTCAAAAATGCATATTTGGCCCAGGCCAGTAAAACAGTTAGAACAAAGGAAAAAGTTAACAGAATGAAAAGCCACCAGGAAGGTTGAACTATCGAACCAGCCAGCGTCAGGAGAAAAACAAGGGTTGAAAGAAACGCAGTCCGTTTGTAAAAAGTTGAGTCCGCCAACTTTTCCTGCCTTTGGGCTTTAATACTTTCCTGCTGGTAATCTGACATTAACGGTTCAATTTTTTCTGATACTAAAACTGTTTCCTGCTCGGTTTTTTTAAAAACGCGCTTTGTTTGGTCTAGATCGGCACGTGTCGCCTGCAGGGCTTTTTTATGTTGATCAATCTCTTCTTCGAGTCGCCTGAGGTCACTGCGAAAGTGGACCAGGTTTGACTCGGTTCGCTGCCAGGAATCGTAGTCCCCCTGGTTAAAATCTTTCAACTTTTCAGTTTCAGCCAGGGCACTCTTCAACTGTCCGAGAGCTTCTATCCCTTTTTCATACACTTCCCGGTTCTGAGCAGCCCGGTAAAGATTCAACTTTTCTTCCGTTTCGCGTTTTATGGCCTCCAATCCGGCAAGCTCTTCTTCAAAACGGCCGAAACCTTCTTCCTGCAGCCTGGCAAGCAGTTCTTCAACTCTTTCCAATAAATTACAAGCTTTCTTAATTTTATCTTTTAGCTTTAGGGGAGCCACATTCTGGTATTCCCCGCCTGCGGTGATTCCGCCCAGATCATAGATCCTGTTTTTTATTTCATTTATTTCACCTGAACGGAGACCGGTCAGGCGATTGGTAATATCCCGGTAAAAAATGCTCTCATTACTTATTGATAAGTCGCTGTCGCGGATGACAAATATATTGGAAAACTCGGCACTGCTGAGGCCAAAAAGCTCTTCAACTGTACCCGCCTCAGGGAGTTTGTACTCCCTGCTGATCCCGTCTTCAATGACCAGGTAGCCTTCGGGGTTTTCATTGACACGTTTAACGGCATTGAACCGCTTAATTCCTTTTCCAAGAAGCATTCTGAGCAGGGCATCGATGGTCAATGTTTTACCCTCCTCATTGAGACCAAAAAAAAGGTTGAAAGAACCCGTTTTTCTCAAACCACTATCAGGTAAAGGTCCATAACGTCTGATTAAAAATTCCTTCAGGAACATGCCTTCACCACCCTGAAAGCCCTGATAACCATTTGCTTGACCTGCTCTTTCTGCTCCTGCGGGCAATCTGCCTGCTTCAACCTGTCATTGAATTGCTGAAAGAGATCATCTTCAAGAATATGCCGGACATCGAAGAATTCCATGGCCGGCTCATTGGCGAAGCGATCACCGACCCTGGCCTTGATTTCGGCTGCCAATTCACTTTCATCTATACCCAGTGCCGAACCATTGAAAAGACCCTGCACAGTTAGGATCACTTTCGATTCGGAATGTATCTTTCGCATTTTTTGATCGAGAATTGAAAGCGGATCTTCCGGATTGAAGGGATCAAGTGATATAACAAGTTCCTCATAGTGATGCGTGTTTAGCGATATTTCTAACGGATCTTCACCCAGTTCAACCAGGTTTGCCACCCTTCTGCCGGTCTCCCGCCTGGTTACTGCAACCGGAGAACCGGGGTAGATAAACAAGCCGCCCCCCGGTAATTGCCAGCTGGTATAGCGGGAATGGAAATGCCCTGCTAACACGTATTGAAGGGGTAGGGGTTCAAAGTAAGACAACTTAACAGGCATATAACGCAGGTCACCTTCATCGCCTAAATCATCACGTGAAAAGTAGGCATCCAGCAGTTCACCATGGAAAATCAGAAAGTTCATTTCTTCAGGCTTCATAAGCTCCGCCATCTCCCTCAGGCGGCCTACAAGCCTTTCACCGCTTAACCTTTCATAGGGGAGGCCCCAGATAACAGCCTCTCCGAGGCGAATCGGCTCTTCCCAGGTAGTTATTACAGATACATTTTCACCGAAATAAAGGCCACTGCGGTAAGCCTTGTGATCATGATTTCCCGGGAGAATTATAGTTTGAAAATCTGAACTTCCGAGGACGGCACGCAGCCGCGCCCTGAGTTTATCCGCTTCGACATTATGATCAAAGAGGTCACCGGCAATAACTATGGCTGAAACCTGGCGCTGAGAAGCGATTTTTACTAATTCATCGAGCGCATCCCAGCGCTCAGATGCTTTTTCTGTTAAATGCAAATCAGCTGTGTGCAGTATCTTCAAGTTAAAAAAAAACCTCCTGGCTTAAAGTGCGGCATTATTGCTGATCTATTTTTCCTGGGATGGTGAAGGTGCTTGTAAAACATAGCGGTACCGTCTGCGGCATTCAATCCCGGTTTTTTCACAGGGGCAATTACCTTACCAAATGTCAGGGAGAAGGGAGAAATAAACCGGCGAGTGGTTCAAACCCGGGTTGACCAACCCCTAAAATTAATGCTCGCTCTTCTTGAAAAGTTGATCACCCCATAACGCAACGGCAGTCAATAATATTCCGAAAACGGTCATACCAATAGCAGCCTGCCGAAAACGATCCAGTGCGGTTTGGATATAGAGATCAGTGGACGGTCCGGTAAAATTAATTATACTTTCACGTGAGAAAGCAACCATGGCAACCAGGACAACAGTAAAGATCAGGCAGAGCAACCCTGGCGGGAGAAAAACCTTAAAGTTATGATCGATAAAATAAAGAAAAATCAACATAAATCCGAACGAGGCAATACAAAGCCAAAATACATTATGGATAACCATCGGTTGAAGATTGGCCTGAAAGACGATCATGTCTCTCTGCATACCAGTTGCTTCAGTTATAATTAAGCGAACCCCATCGTCAGCCTGAACACCGAATAAAGACAAAGTAAAAAAAGTTAATAAAATTATAATAGAAAAGAGAAACCCGATTATGATTTTTGCAGAAACCCTCAGACTATGCAAATAAAATCCCTCCTACCTAATTAATAATCTTTATCTGGCAAATATCGTACGAAGATCAGGAATTAACTTTTACAATTCGACCGCTGAGATTAATTATCCTGCCTTAAAAATTATTTTACTTTATATGTTTAATCCATGAGGCTAAATACGAATCGGGACAAATGATCGTCTGTGAACGGTCCGGACCGATTGAGACAAGTTCAACTTTAACCCCGACAGATTCTTCAAGAGCACTTATAAAAAATCTGGCTGCAGCCGGTAAATCTTCCAACTTGCGGATCCTGGAAATATCTTCATCCCAACCCGGAAATGATTCATAGACCGGACTACAATCTTTTAGCTCTTCTATGCTCATGGGGAAATTTTTGGTTTCCTTACCCCGGCAGCGGTAGGCAACTGCAATATGAATTATTTCCATACCGCTCAGTACATCTAACTTGGTCAAAGCCAGGCCGGTCAGACCGTTCACCATGGCTGCATAACGAGCTATAACGGAATCGAACCATCCGCAGCGTCGCGGACGACCTGTAGTTGTTCCGTATTCATTACCACGCTGCCTGAGCTGATCTCCTGCTTCGGTGTTATCTTCTGAAGGGAACGGCCCTTCCCCAACTCTGGTTGTATAGGCTTTTATTACTCCCAAAGCCTGCCCGATGTGCTGCGGGCCAAGCCCTGTTCCGGTAGCAGCTGCCGCCGCAACTGTTGACGATGAGGTGACAAAAGGGTAGGTACCGTGATCGATATCCAGCAAAGCACCCTGGGCTCCTTCAAAAAGTACTTTTTTCCCGCTGCTAAGATTTTCATCCAGGATCAGCGATACATCGGTAACCAGTGGCCCCAGTTTTTCCAGTGCCGGGCGATAGCGATTGGCCAGTTGATCCAAATCGTATCCCGGGTGACCGAATATTTCCCTTAATAAACGGTTTTGTATGGGCAATATTTCCGACAGCCGCTCGTGGAAACGATCATAACCGGTCAGGTCGATAGCCCGTATACCTCGGCGCAAAGCTTTATCAGCATAGGCTGGACCAATCCCGCGCCCCGTAGTCCCGATCTTCTTTTCACCCAATAATTTTTCATTAGCTTCATCAAGGTCTTCATGGTAGGCCATAATCAGGTGCGCTTTACCGCTTATAAGCAGATTTGAAGTATCAATGCCCCGTTTTTCCAGCTCGGCA
>PWUG01000409.1 GCA_003562605.1 Syntrophomonadaceae bacterium
TGCGATATTTCCCGGCCCGCCAATGTCAGCGAAGAAGTCGATGAGGCCCGCCCTGATGTTTTGGTTATCGATGGCGGAGTTATAGAGGTACCGGGTCAACCCTCACTCGGCTGGGACTTCGGCTTTGAAAAAGGCCTGGCTTATGCCTGCATGGCTGAAACCATGATGCTGGCCCTCGAACAGCGCTACAAACATTACAGTTTAGGTTCTTCGGGGGTCAACCTCGAAACAATTTTACAGACCAGGTACTGGGCAGCCGAGCATGGCTTTAAACTGGCCAACTTCCGCAGCTTCAACCGTCCGCTGAGTGAAGAAAGCTGGCATAGGCTGTTGCAAACCCGCAGCGAACTGGCCGCAGGTTATAAACTGTGTTAAAATAGTCAGGTGTTGACTTGGTGAACTCTATATGGAAAGGGTGGTCGCAGTGGAGCAAAAGGCTGGGCCCGATAAGCCTGCACAAAACAAGGAATTCGTTAAAGAAATTACCCCCAAGGCGGTAGACTATTCACAATGGTATATCGACGTAATTTTAAAAACAAAAATGATGGACTATGCCCCGATGAAGGGTTTTATGGCTATCCGGCCTTCAGGCTATGCCCTCTGGGAAAAGATCCAGGAGCAGCTCGATCGGCGTTTCAAGGATACGGGCCATCAAAATGCTTATTTCCCCATCTTTATACCCCGGAGTCTGTTGCAAAAAGAAGCCGATCATGTCGAAGGGTTTGCCCCTGAACTTGCCTGGGTGACCAAGGGCGGCAATGAGATTTTAAACGAGCCGCTGGCTGTCCGCCCGACCTCCGAAGCGATTATCTGTGACTTTTATTCTCGCTGGGTTCAGTCCTGGCGTGATTTGCCGATCCTGATTAACCAGTGGTGCAATGTTGTCCGTTGGGAGCGCTCTACCCGCCCTTTCCTGCGTACTTCTGAATTCTTGTGGCAGGAAGGCCATACCTGCCATCGCACTGAGGATGAGGCAGAAGAAGAAACCCTTAAAATGCTCGAGGTCTACCGTGAATTTTTAGAAACAGAAATGGCTATTCCGGCAATCGCCGGGCGTAAAACCGAGCGGGAAAAATTTGCCGGAGCCCTGCGGACCTATTGTGTCGAAGCCCTTATGACAGACGGACGGGCCCTGCAGGCCGGCACATCGCATAACCTGGGCCAGCATTTCGCAAGGGTTTTCGATATAACTTTCCTGGATCAGGACGACCAATTAAAGCACGTCTGGCAGACATCCTGGGGTGTCTCAACCAGGCTAATCGGGGCCTTGATCATGGTCCATGGAGATGATCGCGGCTTAGTCCTGCCGCCCCGCATGGCTCCGATACAGGTTGTCATTGTCCCCATTTTAAGCAAAAAAGAGAGGGAGCGCGTCCTGGAATCTGTCCGTGGTTTGGAGGGACAGCTGAAAGAAACCGTCCGTATTAAGCTCGACGAACGTGAAGAGTATTCACCCGGCTGGAAGTTTAATGACTGGGAAATGCGGGGCATACCGATTCGCATTGAAGTCGGCCCCAGGGATCTTGACAGGGGGCAGGTTGTGCTTGTACGCCGGGATACAGGTGAAAAAGAATTTGTCCCCCGTGAAGAACTGTCCACTCGTTTGCCGCAGCTGCTCGAACAAATTCAGGATGATATGCTTCAGCGGGCATTGGAGTTCCGTGAAGCAAACACCCGCCGCGGTTCGGATTACGAAGAGTTCAAGAAAATAATGGAGAGTGAGCGCGGCTTGTTTCTTACTTCCTGGTGTGGCGATGCCTCCTGTGAAGAAAAGATTAAGAATGATACGAAAGCGACAATCCGCTGCCTCCCCTTTGACAAGAAACCTGAAGATGAAAAGTGTTTCGCCTGCGGCAGTAATGCGGCCGAAGCGGCTTATTTTGCTAGGGCTTATTAATAAGATAATCACAGCGCCAAAGGACGGTTCCAGTGGAGAAAAAAGCGCTTCGCAAAAAAATCATCAGCTTACGTGATCAACTTTTACCGGAAGAGATAACAGCAAAAAGCAGCCTGATTGCCGCCGGTCTTTACAATCTACAGGCTTACCGGGATGCCGGGGCGGTAATGTTTTTTATTACATTTGGCACCGAAGTTGATACCAGGCCGATGGTCGAAGAAACAATTAAACGGGGCAAGCTGGCGCTTGCCCCGAAAGCTTTACCTGAAACCCGCGAGTTGATTCCCTCCCGGGTCCTCGATTGGGATAGTGACCTGGTTCCCGGTGCTTATAATATTCCGGAGCCGGGTGAAGATACACTCCGCCCCGTAAAGCCGGAAACAATAGACCTCTTAGTCGTACCCGGTGTTGCCTTTGACCTGAAGGGCAACCGCCTCGGTTACGGGGGCGGCTATTACGACCGTTTTTTCCCGCTTTTAAATAAGCAGACTCCCCTGGTTGCACTGGTTTTCGATCTGCAAATACTGCCTGAAATACCTGTTGATGAATGGGACCGCAGGGTCGATATTATAATTACTGAAAAAAGAGTAATCGACTGCAGGAGATAAGTAAGTTTAATTACAAATATTAAATGCCCGGGCAAAATATCTCCCGGGCGTTATTGTCAATTTATGCAAAAACCAAATACCGTTTTATTTTTTTCCCTTTACTTCGGGATTGAAAAACCCGTGGAAAAGCATGTCCATAATCGTGCTGGTGATATGCTCCAGGTTATTCTCCTGCTCGTTAACCACTTCCCAGATGAATCGATCCACCAGCAGGATATATGCCTTGGCGCCAACCTGGATATCAAATTCTTTCGCCAGCCCTTTTCCCTGGGAGTAAACGAAAGAGCGGGCTGAGCTTTTTATAAACTGGTCAATGATGCTTTGCCAGTGAGCGGCAATCGACGATGATTGCCCGAGCGCCTCCTGGTATACTTTCATAATCGGGCGGTGCTGTTCGGATAACCGGAATGAAGTTAAAACCAGTTCATAATAGGCATTACGTGCTTCTTCAAGAGTTTCCGGAGCAAAAGGTACTTCCAGCAGGTTGTAGAATTCGTCAAGCACGTTGTCAACTACTTTGTTCAGGATATCATCTTTACCTTTGAAATGGCTGTACACTGTGCCGTAACCAACTTTAGCCTGTTGACTGATTTTAGCGATAGTTGTTTTTGCGTATCCTTCACTGAGAAATACTTCCAATGCAGTATCCAGTATTAATTTACGTGTAATTCTGCTGCGCAGGTAGCGACGTGGTCTCCTCGGGGCATTATTTTCCACAGGTAAAAGGACCTCCTTAAACATTTTTTTAAAAAACACCAAACCGTGGCGACATTATATCATTTTATTAAAATATTTGCAAAGCTTAATTTTTACTAAAAAACGTTTTAATAAGCAGAAAAAATCCCCTTTTGCATTTCAGTCATTGATTTAGTAATATAAAACAGTAATCTTGAAAGAGGCTTCAGAAGCAGCCCGGCTAAAGGAGCAAAATATGGCCATTTACGCTATCGGAGATTTACACCTCTCCCAGCGGCAGGACAAGCCGATGGATATATTCGGGCCCGATTGGGAGAACCATGCTATAAAAATCAAAGAAAACTGGAACCGTACCGTTGGCGAAGAAGATCTTGTTATAGTTGCCGGCGACATTTCATGGGCCATGTACCTTGCCGATGCACTTCCTGATTTACATTGGTTGGCTGAACTTAAAGGTACGAAACTTTTAATCAGGGGTAATCACGATTACTGGTGGAACTCAATCGGCAAAGTCCGATCTCAGCTGCCATCCTCGCTATATGCTTTGCAAAATGATCACTTTTCCTGGGATAATCGTGCAGTTTGCGGAACCAGGGGCTGGATCTGCCCCGGCGAAGAAGGTTTTGATAACGAACAAGATCAAAAGCTGTATCTAAGGGAAGCCCAACGCCTTAAGCTCTCTCTGGAAAGTGCATCCCGAATAACTTTTTCCGAAATTATCGTTGCCCTGCATTTTCCGCCTTATAACAGGAAAGGGCAGCCGAGTGCTTTTACCAAATTGCTGGAAGAATATAAAGTGAAAATCTGTGTTTTTGGACATATTCATGACAGCGGAAGAGATTATATCTGCCAGGGTAAAAGAAATGGCGTTGACTATCGTTTTGTAGCTGCTGACGGAATCGGCTTTACCCCTCTAAAGCTAATGTGAACTTTTTGTTTTTACAGCAGGATTGAGACAAGAAAAAGAGTATAAGTAAACAGGAACCGGGAGTATGAATCCTTATTCTTGAAGAGGAGGATCGGCAATTTGAGCACAGAAGCAGCAACTGCAGAAGTAATCAACAAGGAAATTGATTTAAGCCAGGTCGATTCTATAGTTGAGCCGTACCTTGGTAAAAACGAAATGGTTATACCGGTATTACAAAAAGTGCAGGATCATTTCGGTTACCTGCCTCGTCCCGCCATGGAGCAAGTATCACAAAGGATGCGCATTCCTCTTAGCCGGCTGTACGGTATAGCCACTTTTTATGCCCAGTTTAAAATGAAACCGCGGGGTCGTTATATTATCAGGGTCTGTAAAGGGACAGCCTGTCATATCCAGGGGAGTCCCAAGATCGCCGACCGGATTGAAGAGCTCCTGGGCATTGAAAGCGGGGAAACAACAGACGACCTGCGATTTACACTCGAAGAGGTTGCCTGTATCGGGGCCTGCGCCCTGGCGCCGGTTATTATGATCAACGACGATCCGCATGGGCGGCTGACCATGGACAAAATTAAAGAAATTCTTGACAGTTATGAATAAATGAAGCGGGAGGTAGTCCGATGGAAAGATTTATCGATCACTGCTGTGAAAAGTGCACCCACACGAAATCGACCCCCTGCAAAGATTTCGTCGTCTGTTGTGTTGAAGGGCCGATCTGTCACGAAGACCCGTCCTGTGAAGATAAAAGAAAAGCCATCATTGATAAAGTAGCCATTAACGGGCAATTCGTAATCTGCTAATGAAAAGTGCCGGAAGAGGGAGGTTGGAAAAGTTTGTATGAGAAACACCTTATGATTTGCGGAGCCACGGGCTGTCTGTCGTCAGGATCGTATTCGGTCGAGGAGGCCCTGGTTGAAGAGCTGGAAAAACAAGGTATTAAGGATAAATACCGCCTGGTCATGGGTGGTTGTCCCGGTTTTTGCGAAGTGGGTCCGATTATTGTTGTCTACCCTGACGAAGTTTTTTACTGCCGCCTGAAACCGAAGGATATGGCCGAGTTGGTTGAAACGCACCTGGTCCGCGGCGAGATAGTCGAACGACTTCTATACAAGGGCCCTGATGTAGATGTGCCGGCCCGTTTCTACGATTCAATTCCTTTTTATCACAAGCAAAAATTTAATGTCTTAAGGAATAGTGGAATTATTGATCCGGAGAGTATAGACGAATATATCATGCGCGGTGGGTACCGTGCTTTTACACGCGCCATGGGCATGGATCCGGCGTTAATCTGTGAAGAAGTTAAGCAGTCCGGTTTACGTGGGCGGGGTGGAGCCGGTTTTTCAACCGGCTTGAAATGGGAATTTACCAATAAAGCATCCAGCCCGAAAAAATATGTTGTCTGTAACGCTGATGAAGGCGATCCCGGCGCATTCATGGACCGTAGTATTCTTGAAGGAGATCCCCATGCTATCCTCGAAGGGATGCTGATTTGTGGAAAGGCTATTGGTGCCGATGAAGGATATATCTACTGCCGGGCTGAATACCCGCTTGCTATTAAAAGGCTTAAGATTGCCATCGAGAAGGCGGAGGTATACGGCCTGCTTGGAGAAAACATTCTAGGTTACGATTTTAATTTCAAAATAAACATTAAAGAGGGCGCCGGCGCATTTGTCTGCGGAGAAGAAACAGCGCTGCTGGCTTCGATTGAAGGTAAAAGAGGCATGCCTCGCCCTCGCCCGCCTTTTCCGGCTCATTCGGGCCTCTTCGGCAAGCCGACTACGATCAATAATGTGGAAACCCTGGCTAATATCCCCCTGATTGTCAAAGAGGGCGGTGCAGCTGAATTTGCCAAAATCGGTACCGAAGGAAGCAAAGGGACAAAGGTATTTGCCCTGGCCGGCAAGATTCGTAATACCGGCCTTTGCGAGGTACCCATGGGTATAACGATCAGGGAAATAATTTACGATGTCGGTGGAGGCATTAAGGGCGGACGTGAATTCAAGGCTGTTCAGGCCGGCGGACCGTCAGGAGGGTGTATCCCGGCGGAACAGCTTGACTTGCCGATAGATTATGACTCACTGAACCAGGCCGGAGCAATTATGGGCTCAGGGGGCCTGGTTGTTATGGATGAACGAACCTGCATGGTAGACCTGGCCCGTTACTTTTTAAGCTTTACCCAGAAAGAATCCTGTGGCAAGTGCACACCCTGCCGGGAAGGCACCAAGCGCATGCTCGAAATATTAAATCGTATTGCCGAGGGGCTTGGTAAGCCGGAAGATTTGGATACTCTCGATAGCCTGGCGATAAGCATTAAAGACAGCTCTCTTTGCGGACTGGGGCAGACCTGCCCCAATCCTGTACTCAGCACTATTCGTTATTTCCGTAATGAATATGAAGAACATATTGTCGATCATTACTGCCGGGCAGGCGTCTGCAAAGAGTTGTTTAATTTCAGGATTGACGAGGAAAAATGCACCGGATGTACCGCTTGTGTCCGGGCCTGCCCCGTGGACGCCATCAGGGGCGAGAAGAAAGAGCCCCATGAAATTATACAGGAACTGTGTACCCGATGCGGAAGTTGTGTGGAAAAATGCCGGCAGGACTGTATAATGATTACCCCGGTTGGGAGGAAAGCCGATGTCAGCAATTAACGTTACTATCGATGGAATAGAGATCGACGTGGCCCCGGGGACGACAATTTTAGAGGCTGCCCGTCAGCTGGGCAGAGATATTCCAACTTTTTGTTACGACCCGGAATTGGCTCCAAACGGAGCCTGCAGAATCTGCGTGGTAGAAGTTGAAAACGCCCGGAGCCTGGTTGCTTCCTGCGTCGCTCCTGTGGGACCGGGAATGATAATTCATACTGAATCCGAAAGGGTTATCAAGGCCCGGAAAGGCATATTAAGCTTGCTTGTAGCCAACCATCCCCTGGTTTGTATAACCTGTGAAAGAACCGGTTCCTGTAAACTGCAGGATTATTGCTACCGTTATGGCGTTGCCGACAGTGAGTTTAGTGGAGAAGTCAAAGAGCTGCCTGATGACGATACCAATGCTTTCTTTGTACGTGATATGAATAAATGTATTCTCTGCGGTATCTGTGTCGGCAAGTGCCAGGATGTTGTCGGCGCCGGAGCGATCGATTTTACCAGGCGGGGATTTGTATCAAACGTTGGTCCGCCATTTGAAGATTCTATTGAAGATTCAACCTGCGTTTTCTGCGGACTCTGTATAGATAGCTGCCCGGTCGGGGCACTGATCCCCAAGTATGGTATCGGACGGGGACGCCCCTGGCAGGTTGAGCGTGTAAGGGCTGTTTGCCCTTACTGCAGCGTTGGCTGTAATATTTATCTGCATGTAAAAGATCATGATCTGATCGGGGTCAGCCCCGTTGAAAATAACCCGGTTAACCGTGGTCATCTCTGTATCAGGGGCAAGTTCGGTTGGGATTATCTGAAAAGTAATGATCGCCTGACGGCCCCGCTGGTCAAGTCAAACGGAGTATTTATCGAAGTCAGCTGGGAAGAGGCTCTCGGGCTGATAGCCGACAACTTTGAAGAAATAAGGAGCCGCTACGGCGTAGATGCCTTGATGGGGCTTTGTTCGCCGAAAACTACCAATGAAGAAAGTTACCTCTTCCAGAAGTTAATCCGTTCTCTGGGTACGAACAATGTCGACAGTTACACCCGCCATTGTCATGCTCCGATGGTAGATGGACTGATGAAATCCTTTGGCAGCGCCGCAATGACAAATAGCATTGAAGAGCTTTCCACTACCGGGGCGGTATTTATTGTCGGCGCAAATCCATATGACAGCCACCCCATAATCAGCAACCGGGTGCGTGAAGCGGTCGCAGGAGGCGCAAAGCTGATAGTTGCCGATCCCGAGCCGATCGAACTTGTAGAAATCGCTCACCACTACCTGCCTCTTAAACCTGGCAGTGCCATAGCCCTGGTAAACGCTATGGCCCATATTATTCTTGAGGAGGGGTTGCAAGACCAGGCCTTCATTGACAAACGTACTGAGGGATTTGACGCATTTAAGGCGGCAATCAAAAAATACACTCCGCAGTATGCAGCTGAATTTACCGGGATCCCGGAGGAAGAACTGCGCGGCGCAGCCCGTGATTATGCCGCAGCAGAGAATGCAGCTATTATATCGACAGCAGGCGCGGATAAATATGCCGGAAACACCGACCTGGTTTTAGCACTGGCCAACCTGGCCCTGCTAACCGGTAACCTGGGCAAAGAATCGGCCGGCTTATACCTGCCTTATGGTGAGAACAACCTGCAGGGGGTATCCGACATGGGTGCTCTGCCGGCAGTTTTAACCGGGTATCAATCGTTAAATGATAAAGCGGTTCGCGAAAAATTTGAGAGGGCATGGGGTATAACAATCAACGAGAAACCTGGCCAAACGGCGGCTGAAGTGCTCGGGAATGGAGAAAAATCCACTGTTAAATCAATGTATATTTTAGATGAAAACCCGGTTTCCTGCAGCGGTGAAAGTTCGAAAACAGCAGATTTTCTGCGCAGCCTGGAGTTTCTTGTCGTGCAGGATATTTTTATGACCGAAACCGCTGCCCTGGCAGATGTTGTGCTGCCTGCTGCCGCTTTTGCTGAACAACTGGGCACTTATACCAATACCGAGCGGCGCGTCCAGCTGAGCCAACCGGCCGTGGATCCACCTGGAGAAGCATATCCCGGCTGGGCTATTATAGCTGAATTGGCGGACTGGTTAGGGTTTAAATGGAACTATGATGGCCCTGAGGAAATATTTAAAGAGATTGCATCACTTACTCCGCAGTACGGCGGTATATCCTATGAACGCCTTCTTGAGAAGGGCCTTCAGTGGCCCTGTCCTGAAGAAGGCCACCCTGGAAAAAGGTTTTTATACGATGGCCGCTTCAGCCGGGGTCTGGGCAGGTTTACGGCAGTTGAATACGAACCCCCTACGGAGCTGTTAAATGAACATCAACCGGTGGGCATCACGAAAGATCGCCACACCTGCCGGTGCCAGAGCGATAGTATGGTCAGTCGCTCAGTAATCGGCAATTTTAAAAACGTGTCCGGGTTAAAGCCTGCTGGAAACTAACAACAGGGTAAAGCCGGGGTAAAAAAGGATTTTTGAATAAATATGGAAAAAGCGGTCCGAAAACAGATAATCAGGGTTAGCCGGGGCCCGGATGGTGGACGGGAAGAGCTCCGGGACCTGGTAACAGTTGAAGCCCCCGTAACCATTTATGTTAATGGCAGAGAACTGGTTACGTTGCTGTGTACTCCGGAGAAAACCGACTACCTTGCCCTCGGATTTCTCCGTTCCGAAGGCCTGATTACCTCAACCAATGATGTAAGCTCGATCCGGGTTAAGGAAAAGGATGGGCTGGTTGAGATCGAACTGAAAAACGAAACCGGCCTTGTAGAAAAGCTTTACGGTAAAAGAACCGTAACTTCGGGTTGCGGTAAAGGGACCCTTTTTTTCAATGTTCTTGACTCTCTGCGCAGCAGACCGCTTACTGGCAAACTGAAAATCAATGCCGGTCAAATTCTGACCCTGATGGAATCACTGCAGAATAAGGCGGAGTTATTTAAGTCTACCGGTGGTGTACACAGCGCAGCACTGGCTGATCAGGAACATATTCTCTATTTCCATGAAGATATCGGCAGGCATAATGCTATTGATAAAATCATAGGCGAATGTCTCATAGCCGGAATAACAACCGGGGATAAAATTATTATCTCCAGCGGCCGATTGAGTTCAGAAATATTATTAAAAGCGGCCAAGCTGGAAATACAAATGCTCATATCCCGGGCTGCCCCAACTTCACTTTGTATTGAACTGGCTGAAAGCTTAAATATAACCCTGGTTGGTTTTGCCAGGGGCAAACGATTCAATATCTACAGCCATCAGTGGAGAATTGAGAATCCCTGATCCAGCATTTTATCCAACTTCTGACCTCAAAGTTGGCCTGGCTATCCGAAAGCGATTGTTTTAAGCAGAGGGTGCGACATAAAAAAGCTTAATGCAGAGCTTTCAGGAAGTAATATACCTGCGCAGCGCTTTTTTGTCTTTAACCAGATCTTCATCAAGGTGAAGCTTCCTGGCATAAACATTAACCTCGTCCAGGTAAAAGCCGGTCTGGTATTCGATTTCTTCCTTGACTGTTTGCTGAACTTCTCGCAACAGGGCATCTAATTTCATCCCCGGTATCTGCGCTAAATCAATTTCCAGGTCAATATTTATATATACCTTTTTGCTTCCATTCTCCAATTCTACATGCATTACCTTATAAACGCCCTGAAAAGTAGATATAATAAACTTTACCAGGTCTGTGATCACGTGCTCGGCAATATAAAAGCTGCCCAGAGTACTGAAGACAGGCCTGACCACGGAACGTTCAACAGGAGCCCCTTCAGGCAGGGAAGAAGGAAAGCTGAAGAATGAGCGCAGCGGATCGATAATATAACCGGGGAACTCTTTTTTGATAGCAAAGGTGGGCAGTGGGATAACATGGCGGTTTTCCTTAGCCCTTAAAGTAAGAGCAGCCTTTATAGAATCGGGATCGGAAACATCTTCGATGGTATAATAATGTGCTGGGTGGGGCAGCCCCAGGTTCTCAGCAATTACATCGGTCATCCGTCTTGAGGTACTTATAATCAATAAACGCCCCGGCTTGATTTCAGCAAGCTTATCCTTAACCTGCCGGGCGTGATCGGGATCCTTAAAGAGGGCTCTTTTTATTGCACCAAAGCGGGTATTTTCCCGTTTAGCCGAGCGGCCCGCCAGGTTCATATTGCCTTTTATTAAAAGGCCGTCATCAATTATATATTCGATGCTGTACTGCCTCGCGATTACCGGGGCCCGGTGGCTCTTACCTGTTCCGCTATGTCCGATTAGTGCATATATTTCCATTTAACCACTTCCATAACTGCAAATATTCCGGTACTTGCGCCCGGTAGCAAATCTGTTTTATTATTATAGCATACTCTGAAAAATAAATTGGAGAACCAAATGATTATAGTAATTGCCCCGCCTGAAAAATTTTCCGGAGAATTAAATATTCCCGGTGATAAATCAATTACCCACCGTGCAGCGATGCTCGGAGCGCTGGCCCGGGGGGTTACTGAAGTTCGTGGATATCTCGATGCGGAAGACTGCCGGTCAACTTTCAGCTGTCTGCAATCACTGGGGGTTAAAATTAATGCCAGTGGGGGGCGTCTTCTTATTGAAGGCAGTGGTATGACCTTAAACCAGCCGTCACAACCCCTTGAGGCAGGAAATTCGGGTACAACGGCCAGGCTTCTGCTCGGCATATTGGCCGGTCAGCCTTTTAGCACTACTATCACCGGGGATCAATCCCTTCAGAAAAGACCGATGAAGCGGGTTATTGAACCACTGCGATTAATGGGTGCCGCCATTGAAGGAGAAAGTGATGGTAAAAATCTTCCTCTTACTATCAGGGGCGGGAATCTTCAGCCGCTTGAATATAAGTCCCCCCGGGCCAGCGCACAGGTTAAATCAGCAATTTTACTGGCCGGTCTATATGCTGAAGGTGTTACCACGGTTGAAGAACCTTACATGAGCCGTAATCACACTGAACTAATGCTCTCCCGGTTCGGGGCGGATATCGAGATTGAAGGTTGCAATGTTAGCCTGCAGGGCAGCCCGGTTTTACAGGGAATTCAAATCAATATCCCCGGTGATATTTCTGCTGCCGCATTTTTCATGGTTGCTGCGGTGCTTATTCCCGGTTCGGAATTGCTTCTTAAAAATGTCGGTGTTAATCCTACGCGAACCGGCATTATTGATGTCCTTAATACAATGGGAGCTGAAATTGAACTGAAAAACAAACGTGACTGGGGTGGAGAACCGGTTGCAGATATTATGATCAGGGGGGGCAACCGGTTGAAGGGAACATCGTTTAGCGGTGAAAAAATTCCCCTGCTTATTGACGAGATACCGGTACTGGCGGTAGCGGCGTCAGTCGCCGAAGGTAAAACTGTGATCAGCGGCGCCTCAGAGTTAAGAGTTAAGGAGTCAGACCGTATTTCCGCCCTTGCCGGGCAGTTGGTTAAGCTGGACGCGGGTGTGGAAGAAACAGAAGACGGGCTGATTATTGAAGGGAAAAATACGCTCCGGGGCGCTGAAGTAGAAAGCTGTGGAGACCACCGCATTGCCATGGCACTTGCTGTTGCCGGTTTAGTGGCAAAGGGCGAAACGGTAATACACGGTGCAGAAGCAATAAATATTTCTTTTCCCGGGTTTATGCCCGCTCTTCGCTCCCTGGTTACAAAATAGCCTGCCAAATTGACGCTTGAACTGTCCTATGTTAAAATATGGTTGCTCTTTCCGCTTGCCTTCGTACCCAACTTATCAGCATGGCAGATAAGGAGAAAAATGATGATCTTGCCCGTTTGTTCATACGCAGAGTATAAGAAAAACCATCCTATGACCAGCTGGAGTGATTACCGGGAGGAACGTGAGCAGGTTCAGAAAATAATTGAAGATGTTTGCCAAAACGGCGATACTGCCCTGATAAAATACGCCCGGGAATTTGATCGGGCTGAACTTACAAACCTGCAGGTGCCCGCTGAAGATCTTGCCACTGCCGCCCGTTCAGTTGAACCTCACCTGTTGGAAGTTATTCGCGGAGCAAAAGAAAATATTGAGAGATTCCACCGCCGCCAGCTTGAGGCAGACTGGTGGGAAAGCGGGCCGGGCCGGGTGGCAGGTCAACGTTTTATCCCGCTGCAATCAGTCGGGGCCTATATCCCGGGCGGAACGGCGGCATACCCTTCCTCAGTTTTGATGACCGTCGTTCCGGCACAGATTGCCGGTGTGAAGGAAATATATATCTGCACTCCCCCGGGCAGCGATGGATTGGTTAACCCGTTGACTCTTGCCGCCGCTTATGAAGCAGGAGTAAAAGCAGTTTATAAGGCCGGTGGAGCCCAGGCGGTTGCCGCAATGGCTTATGGCACTGAAACTATTCCTGCGGTGCAGAAAATAGTCGGCCCCGGTAACATCTACGTTACCCTGGCTAAAAAAGAAGTTTTCGGCCAGGTCGGCATTGATATGCTGGCCGGTCCCAGTGAAATAGTAATTGTTGCTGATAATGGAGCCAGGCCGGCTTTTATTGCAGCCGACCTTTTATCGCAGGCTGAACATGATCCTCTTTCCCGTTCAATATTAATTACTACTTCCGAGAA
>PWUG01000139.1 GCA_003562605.1 Syntrophomonadaceae bacterium
ATTATTGTTTTTAGACTTATGGTCAGCCTGCCTTTCGAGCAGGCGGAATTTTACCTGGGCATTCTGTTAACTGCACTTGTTGCCTCCCTGACCGTGGGAGGGAAAGCCTGGGGCAAAATAGTTGCGATAAACCATTCAACAGAAGTGATCCTGTTGGTCGGGTCTCTGATAACCCGGCTGGGAAAACCTATAAGCTGGATAAAAAAGGCAGAAAAAAATTCGGGGTGATTTATAGTGGGAGACCTTATCAGCAACCTGCGGCTGCCGGGTGACTTGAAAAACCTGGATGCAGATCAGTTAATTAAAGTTGCTGCAGAAATCCGAGAATATATGATTCGTACGGTTGCCGATAATGGCGGACACCTTGCAGCTAGCCTTGGAGTTGTCGAGCTTGCCGTGGCATTACACAGCAACTACAACAGCCCGGCAGATCGCCTGATCTGGGATGTTGGTCACCAAAGCTATCCGCACAAACTGCTGACCGGCAGGTGGGAACAATTTCCAACCCTGCGCCAGCAGGGAGGGTTGTGCGGTTTTCCTAAACCTTCAGAAAGCATACACGATCCATTCCTTACAGGTCACAGCAGTACTTCTATATCGGCGGCCCTCGGGTTGGCACGGGCTCGTGATTACAAAAGCGAAGATTACAAAGTAGTTGCAGTAATCGGCGATGGGGCCCTGACCGGCGGAATGGCATTCGAGGCTTTAAATCACGCCGGCCATATCAAGGCTAACCTGCTTGTAATTCTTAACGATAACAAAATGTCAATCAGTTCAAATGTGGGCAGTCTGTCGTCTTACCTGGGACGTATCCGCTCAGATCCCAAGTACTCCCGGCTGAAAAAAGATTTTGAGCAGTTTGTTAGCCGGGTTCCGCTGGTCGGTGAGCGGATGATCAATTCGGCTGAAAGAATAAAAGGCGGTCTGAAATACCTGGTTATGCCGGGAATGTTGTTTGAAGAGCTTGGTTTCACCTACTTCGGCCCGGTCGACGGCCATAATATCAACTCGATTAAAAATATCCTGAAGCAGGCCGATAAGATGAACGGCCCGGTTATGGTTCACGTTGTAACCGAAAAAGGCAAAGGTTATCACTATGCGGAGAAATCTCCGGAAGTATTTCACGGGATTGGTCCTTTTGATTTAAGTAACGGCCTGCCCCTCAAGAAAAAGAAAAGCCTGACTTATACAGATATTTTTGGACAAACCCTGCTTCAAATAAGCCGTGAAAAACCTGAAATTGTAGCCATAACTGCGGCTATGACTGCGGGTACCGGCCTGAAAAAGTTTTCCAGGGAATTTCCTGACAGGTTTTACGATGTTGGCATAGCTGAACAGCATGGTGTAACCTTTGCCGCAGCTCTTGCTGCAGGTGGCATGCGCCCGGTAGTCGCCGTTTACAGTACATTTTTACAACGTGCTTACGACCAGATTTTGCACGATACCTGCTTGCAAAAGCTTCCCGTTGTTTTTGCCGTAGATCGGGCCGGAATTGTCGGTGAAGACGGTGAAACTCACCAGGGGCTTTTTGATCTGACCTATCTTCGGACTATGCCGAATATGTCAATAATGGCTCCAGCCAATGAAAATGAGCTGCAGGATATGCTTTCGACCGCTATTAGTCATACCGATGGGCCTGTGGCTATCCGTTACCCCCGGGATAAGGTTACAGGTGTTGAGCCGGCCAAGCCCCGGGTTTTGCCCTGGGGCAAAGGAGAGCTGCTCCGGCAGGGCGAGGATCTGCTAATTGTTGCCGCAGGGACCGTCGTTAACGCAGCAATGGAAGCTGCCGAAAAACTTTTCTGGCAGGGGATAAAACCTGCGGTGATCAATGCCCGGTTTGTTAAACCCCTTGATGAAGATTTAATAATAAGCTGGGCCAGGAAGTGCCGATGTGTGATTACTGTAGAAGAAAACATCCTGGCCGGTGGATTTGGAAGCGGTATAATGGCGCTATTTGAAAAACAAGGAATCTGTTTCCCCCTTAAATGCCTCGGTATAGACGACCGTTTTATCGGGCAAGGGACAAGAGCAGAGATGCTTTCCTGCTGCAGTCTTGATGCTGAAGGTATTTACAATGCAGCTTTGTCTTTTACCGGGGGGAAAGCTGCAAAAGGACTGACTTGAACCGTCAGGATCGAAAAGAGCGCCTCGATCGGCTGCTCGGCGAAAGGCGTCCGGACTTGAGTCGCAGCCGAATCCAGGCCGAAATAATGGCCGGTAATGTTCTTGTTAACGGAAGTGTAAGTGATAAACCGGGGACGCTTTATCATAACACTGTAGATATTGAACTGCGGGAAACTAAAAACCCCTATGTCAGCCGCGGAGGATTAAAAATTAAAGGGGCGATTCAGGAGTTTTCAATAGATGTCAACGGGCTTGTTATTCTCGATGTAGGCTCCTCAACCGGCGGCTTCACCGATTGCCTGCTGCAAAATGGCGCAAAACTTGTTTACGCCCTCGATGTGGGCTATGGCCAGCTTGCTGTTGGTTTGCGCAACGATCCCCGGGTAGTGGTGATGGAACGCTTTAATGTCCGCCATCTCAAAAGGCAGGACCTTGATTCATTGCCGGATCTCGCTGTCGTAGATGTTTCTTTTATCTCTCTTTCCAAAGTGCTGCCTGTTTTAAAAGAACTAAACATCCACACAGTACTGGCCCTTGTCAAGCCTCAGTTTGAAGCAGGCAGGGCTGATGCAGGCAAAGGCAAAGGCGTTATCCGGGATCCCGAACTGCACCAGGAAGTCCTTAAAAATGTAGTAGGCTTCGCCTGTAGCGCCGGATACTGCACTCGTGGTATCACATTTTCCAGGTGGCCTGGCCCTAAAGGAAACATCGAGTATTTCATTTATTTAGAGGCTGAAGCGGATCAAGACTGTAAATGCCGGTCAGATTATGCTTCGAGGATTGACCGGGCCATTGATCAGGCCCATCACATCTTAATAGACAAGAAGAAGTAAGCAACGGGGAAGGATCATGAATTGAAACGAAGAATTTATTTATAAGCCAAATTTACAGGAGGAAACATGTGAAAGATATAGGGTTAATCCCCAACTGGCATAAGAAAAATTCAAGTCTTGTCGTCGAGAAGATAACCCGTTTCTTTAACCAGCGCCAGATCAGTATTAAGGTTGCCGACAGCGGGCAGGCTGATTTCTATAGCGAAGTATCGCTGGCCAAACAGTTAAACTCCTGGGCGGACAAACTTAATTTGATTATTGTTGTTGGAGGGGACGGAACCATTCTGAGGGTTGCCCGTGATCTGGCCTGCTGGAATGTACCCATTCTCGGGATTAATCTTGGTCAGAAAGGCTTTTTAGCCGAGATTGAAGTTGAACAAATGGAGCGTTTTTTACAATATATCGCCTCCGGTCAGTACGATTACCAGGAACGGATGATGATGGAAGCAAGGCTGCGGCGTGGTGATGAAGATTTAGGTTTTTATCTTGCTTTAAATGATATTGTTGTTTCCCGTGGGCCGTTTTCACGAATTATCAAGGTGGAAACTTACATTAATGAAGATTATATGGAAAGCTATTCCGGAGACGGAGTAA
>PWUG01000066.1 GCA_003562605.1 Syntrophomonadaceae bacterium
CCCTGCAGACAAAAAGCCAGGCCTATACTCGCGTAAAGAAAAAGAAAGCTTAAACCTACAACCTGCAGGTAAATCAGGGCCTGACGATGTACCTCCGGTTCAACCTGGTAGAGAGATAGCACAAAATCTCCCAGAGCAAAAACAAACCCGATTACCACTGCCGACATCATTATTGCCATCCAAAATGTATGTCGGGCAACAATTTGTAACCCGGCCAGATCACCGCTTCCCCGGTAACGGGATATCATAGAAAGAGTAGAAACAGTTATTAGTTGGGACAAGGTAAAAAGCATCCAGAATATATTATTTGAAAGGGAAAGGGCAGCCAGCGCCTCCGTGCCCAGCATTCCCACCCAAAAAAAGTCGACTAGTTCAAGTGAGGTTTGAAAAACCATGAACATCATTACTGGCCATGACAATCGCCAGAGGTCCTGGTAAATGGTTTCTGTTTCCAATGAAACAAGCTGTTTCATTAACGATTATTTCCTCCGGATATTTTTATTCTATATTAACTTTTTATTACCCTTTAATATCTAAATTTACGTAATCGCATACCAGCCTGGAGTAATGATTCAACCCGGCAGAAAGGCAGGATTAGCAAGTGTGGCAAACTGGATTAAAAAACTAATTTCAAATACCCGGGATTAATGCCAGTAACACATCTAATACGCTTGGAAGGATAAGTTGACCAGTGTGGAGAATTACTTTGGTAATTGCAGATAAAATGAAAATCATCACCATTCCACCCACACAATTCATCTTGCCCTGGGCCGGGCTTATCCCAAAGGTGGTGGCAAGAACGAATCAGTGATCCACTGGGACATGGTTAAAGATCTTCGCAGTGGAGGCAAGATCTACCTGGATGGCAAGCTGGTTCAGGAAAACGGGGAATTCAAACTTTAACAACTGCTGTTAAAAATGTAAGCATTAACATACTTTTTTGGCTATTATTCGCGATAAATATCTTTGTTTTAATCATCAGTTTTTAAGTTTAATGATAAAACATGTCGTAAGTACAGCTGGGGCATGTAGCCATCGCCCGGTCGTGAGCATTCCCGGTACGTATTGCTTTAAGATTTTCTTGTTCCTTTTTCTCCTGTATGCCACAACGGTGACACATGGTATACCCGCATTCCGGACATTTTAACCACTTGTCATTTGCTTCTCCTGTATGACCGCATGAGCTGCATTTCAATTCAGCCATTTATTTCATCCTTTCAGAAGATATTTTTCGGTAGTTAAAGCTTCAATAGCTTATATTAATTATAGCGAATCAGGACAAATAATCAAGTGATCATGATAGCATGACTTCATTATGGGATCGTGCCAGGCCATGATAAATATTGATTGTTATGCAAATATAGTGATATGATTGCTTCAAATTCAAGCTGCAGGCTGCTGTTGATTTTGAGAGCAAGGGTGAGAATATAAATTGATCCGGGATAACATTTCACCTGGTTCAGACGAAACGTCCCCGCTAAAGAGAGGGGCTATCATGCTGGCTGCGATAGCGGTTTTAGCCCTGATAAACTTTATCCCCCTGCAGATTTTCAACCAGTGTGGAACAGCTGTACCTCTGACCGGGGAGGGCAGGGCTGCGCTGTCTATTTTGGTTTTTGTGATTATTCTTTGGGTCAGCGAAGCCCTGCCCTTTGCCATAACGGCCCTGTTCGGAGTTCTGCTTGTGCCGCTCTTCGGCCTTTTTCCGTTTAAAGATACTGTTGCGTATGGCTTCGGTAATACAGTGGTCGTTTTTTTTATCGGGATCCTGATTATTTCTTCAGGTCTAACCCGCTCAGGTTTGGCCGATCGGCTAACCTGGTTGATTATGTATAAAGTTGGTTTTAAACCGCGGAAACTGGTCCTGGTGTTTCTTTTGCTCGGTGCGCTGCTCTCGATGTGGATCGTCAACATGTCAGTTTCTGCTATTCTGCTGCCCGTTGCCCTGAACATTCTTCACAAATGCGGGGCAGTTCCGTTAAAAAGCAACTTCGGCCGATCCCTGATGATTGCCGTGGCCTGGGGACCGGCTATCGGTGGGATTTCCACCCCTGTCGGTAACGGGGCGAATATTGTCGCTATCGGTTACCTGCGAGAATTGGCGGGAGTGCAGATTGATTTTCTGCGCTGGATGGTAGTAGGTGTACCGGCTGCAATACTTATTTTACCCCTGGCCTATCTTATATTGATAAAAGTATTTCCCCCTGAATCGCTGAACGATCAAGTCTTGAAACAGCTGCCGGAAGAACTTGTTCCGGCTGACAAAAAGTTTAATTTACGTGAAATAGCCGCCCTGTTAATCTTTGCCGGTGCTGTTTTATTTTGGATAGGTGACCCGCTTCTGGTCAGCCTGACCGGATTTTCTTTGCCGATAGAGGTTGTTGCCCTTTCTGCAGCTGTGCTTTTTTTTCTGCCGGGAGTAGACCTGTTGAGCTGGAAAAACGCCCAGCAGGATATCGACTGGGGAGCTATAATCCTGATTGCAGCCGGTCTATCTCTGGGTGCTGTTGTTTATGAGACAGGGGCTGCAGGTTGGCTGGCTTCCATTGCTTTTTCCCCTCTTGGCCAGTTATCCCTTGCTGTCCGCATTTTTCTGGCTGTACTGGCTGTGGAAATTTTGAAAGTTTTTTTCTCCAGCAACACGGTAACAGGTGTAATTATGATACCCCTGGTTATTGCTTTTTCGGCTGACATGGGATTGGACCCCTGGTTGCTGGCCGGCCCTGTGGCTATTGCCACTTCCCTGGCTTTCTTACTGGTTACATCCAGTCCGACTAATGTAATACCTTATACATCAGGATATTTTTCAATCAGGGATTTTTTGAAAGCAGGCCTGCCACTGACCCTGGTGGTCCCTTTTTGTATCACTGTCGTTTTCCTGGCCTTCGGTGGGCTGCTGCGCTAAAATAGAACGTGAACCTAATCGAAAACAAGAGAGGCGAAATCAAATGGCAGAAAAAACTGTATCGGTTGTCCGTTATGAAAAACCTTACGAATCGGTGAAGAAAGCTGTTTTCGATTGTGGTGGGCTTGCTCACCTTCCTTCAAATGCCCGTGTTTTTATTAAACCGAATATTGTTTTCTGGACAAAAGCCTGCGTGTTCCCCAAGTGGGGGGTGATTACCACATCAAGGGTAATCGAAGATATAGTCGTTTTGTTGAAAGAACACGGCATAGAGGATATTACCATCGGTGAAGGAGTCGTGGCTGATCCCAACGACCTTGAAACTCCCGCCCATGCTTTTGAAACCCTGGGCTATACTGCCTTGAAAAAACGTTATGGCGTGAACCACATAAATATCATGAACAGGCCTTTTATAAAAGTTAACCTGGGAGACGGAATTACTCTTAAATTTAATCAGGACATCCTGGAAAGTGACTTCCTGGTTGATCTGCCGGTTATGAAAACGCACAACCAGACCGTAGTCAGCCTGGGTATCAAAAACCTCAAAGGAACTATTGATTTTGCTTCCCGCAAAAAATGTCACAGTGCGGATCCTGTAAAAGATTTAGATTATCATGTAGCCAGGATGGCCGATCCGATGCCGCCGG
>PWUG01000238.1 GCA_003562605.1 Syntrophomonadaceae bacterium
TGGCGCATGTAATAAGGGCGCGCCTTCTCGGGGACACGTTCACGATCCAGCAGATCAATGTAGCGTTGCCAGTTGGAAGGACGGGTCGATGAGGTCTTGACGGGAGCGGTTGTGTTCATGAAAATAGTTTACTAGACAGAAACGTGGTAATACAATATAATCCGCTTCGTTCTAGTAAACTATTAGGTTTTAAAATTAAAATCAAGGAGATTTCCATGAGTATGAGCAAAGACATTACCGTAAGGTTCCCGTTAACGCAGGGAGAGGGAAAAATACCAGATATATTTTCAGAGAACGAGCTGCATGATTTGAGAACATGCCTATCGTTAGAGATTTGTTGGGAACCAGAGCAAATGGATGAGAACCAAGAAGCTAAGATTCTGAGTGTTGAAATTTTATATGATGGAATAACGCATATCGAAGGTGAAGATTATGGTTACTGGTTTGAGCATGATGAACTCTATGGATATCCAGCTCCAGTTATTCGTTTTTTTCTGAATCAAGATGTTGATGTTGAGCAATTTAGACGCAGCATATTTACAACGTCCTATAAATTAATGACTAAATCCAGAGAAGAGGAAGAGGATGAACCTTTTTATTATGCTGAAGATCATAACGGATATACATCAATTCTTTCGGATGAAGAGCGTGATGAATTTATAGAATACTTTAAATCAAATAGTGTATTTTGCGGTAAGATATTTAGCTTTCCTGAGGGGCTAGAAGAATATGGGCATTCTATTCCAGGAACAGAGTTTATATTGATTAATAATACCTAACATTAAAATTCAGCCGACGCCAAAAAGCTCCGCTTCGCTACGCCTTTTGGCGCGGCTGATTTAATCGTTAGTGAAAAGGGTTCTGCCCCGTTCCTAACATAACCAAATCAGTAGCTTAGGAGAAGCAATAATGATAGTAAAATGTGAAGTAGTTTACTTTCCTGTTACAGAAGTTAATAAAGAAAAAGGAAAGTTTAATATCGACGGCAAAGAAATAATAGGCTATAGAATTGAGTCATCAGATGAGTCTAATTTAATATTGACATGGGATTTGCCGGAATCGAAACAGGATATGATCTCTACTCTAGAAAAAACAAAATGGAAAAATGATTATGTTTCCTATGATGATTTTGATTGCGATGCCGATTCGTATAACATTCGATCTTTTAACGAAGATGGGGGCGAAATAGATGAAGATGATTATCAGGAAATTGATTTTGATGGTGATTGCAATTTAGAGCTTGAGTATTTTGAAGTAGATAACAGTTTAGATCATATTACTTTATTTGACGATGATGAAGATGAAATTGTGATCAGTCCCAATGATTTCTCAAGCCATGATGACTTTATTTTTAAAGTTAAAGAGTTATGCGATTGATTTAAAACATAAATTACTATTTCAGTAACCTAACGAATGCCTCCAGCCGACCGCTCGCTACACTCGCGGCGGCTGAGGCTGGCGTTACAACTCAGGGAAGCCATGTCTCACTTAGAAAATTTGATAGCAGAATACTACGATTGGAAAGGCTACTTGGTAAAAAGAAATATCAAGCTAGGCAAGCTTAGCTTCGTCATGGCGAATGAGAAATGGAGTTAGATGTAATAGCTTTCGATCCCCATACAGGTCATTTGATACATCTTGAGCCTTCAATTGATGCACACTCATGGGCAACACGAGAAGAAAGGTTTGCTAAAAAATTTACTTCGGCAAGAAAGTATATTATCAGTGAAATTTTTACGTGGCTTGATTCAAATATCGAAATAGAGCAAGTGGCTGTGCTTATTTCTCACCCGAAAGGTCGTGACTTCCTTGCCGGAGCTAAAATTGTATCAATTGATGAGCTATTAGCTGAAATTCGTGAAAAAGTAGTTGCCTGTGGCATAGTCGCAAAAAATGCTATACCAGAGCAGTATCCATTATTAAAAACATTGCAGCTATCTCATAATGGCTACTACAAAGCGTTATAACAAACCGCTCAAATGCGTTCCGGCTGCAAAAAGCGTGTTTTAAACTGGATTCGCTAATGCTCGCCGTTTAGCGGGGCGTTAGCCATCACAAGGGCATGAATTTACAGAACAACGTTAACCAAACGGAAGCAGATATGGCAGAAACCGAATATTTGGAATTGTTTTCAAGAACTGGAGAACTGCAAGTGCAAGTAAAATTTAAGAATCATTCTGGAACTGTTGCGTCGCTAAGGATGAATCCAGAAGATATTTCAAAGTTGATATCACCTGTTGATGGCCAATTCTTCTCCGAGATGTTTTTCGATGACTGGCCCTTTGATATCTATAAATATGAAATCGATCCCATAAAAAAAATACTTACAATACGCGCAAGAGAAACAAAAGGAAAGCAAGAGGCAAGGAGTGCAAGGCCAACGCAGATGCGAAAAACATGGTCTGAAAGTGCACGCGAAAGCACTCGCGCAATCACCGATTCTCATGGAGAAGACTTTTGGTGCCCTGATAGAAAATTGCACTTGAAAAATGTGGCAGGAACTTACGGATACATCAATCTGACCGATTTGCATACAGGTGTCCTGAAGATTGTCGATAAAAATACTGGCCAGATAACCCTGCTCAAGGACACGGAAGAACTGCTCGATGCTGGGTGGGTCATTGACTAGTAAATACAGAGTCGTTGGTTTAAAGTCCCGACCACTCGGCGATCCTGCGAGCAAGTAATACTAAAGAAAAACCGAAGATATTTGAGTAGCATTAAAAAATGAAGCACGAAAAAAGTTCATCAGAAAGTTCAGAAATACAGGTAAGACAAAAACTTTTTATATCACTCGACGAGGCTACCACAGCGCGTTATCTTGCTGAGGCATCCAGAAAGACAGAGGCGGAGCTTGATGCTGATTGCATACCCTCTGGGGCCCAGCTCAGGATCGACGTATGTCCACCTTTTGGAAACTCCTTGTTTATGTTTATCGGTGAAGAGTGGGTTGAGATCGGTGAGGTTGATATCGAGCTGAAGACAGTAACTTGATCATCAGTGGTAATAGCAGACTAAAGTTTCCCGTTTTTGATCCTAGGCGACCAGCCTGAGTAGGGCGTCGGCGATGGAATTTTGTCGGGAGTTCCGAGGACAGTTTACCTAACTTTGAAAGCTCACGCAAGTGACTGAAAAGAAAAAATTGCCTAACAAACGCCTCCAGTTTGACTGCTCGCTACGCTCAGCGGCTTCTGAGGCAGGCGTTAGGCGTAATTGAAAAACAACAAGAGAGGTTCCATTATGAAAGAATTTATTAAGCAGTGTTTTTATGCAAATATGGATTGGTTTGACCCAGCAGAACAGCCCGATAACACTTCACTGTTACCCCAAGAATTTGCGGCAGCTAAGAATATGTGGGAGACGGACGCTAATGCTAATTTAGATAAAATTTTTGATTTGCTAACGTCCTACATTGGCGCTCGTCTTATACCTAGTAACAATTACTAATTGGGAGAATTTGTTTGTGGCTTCAGAATTTGAGGAGATTGAAGCTAAAAAAATTAATATTGCTGGTATAGATTTCTCACGGGGGCCAATTCCTATTTGCAA
>PWUG01000298.1 GCA_003562605.1 Syntrophomonadaceae bacterium
CGGTAATTTCCAGTTCCCCCCGGCCGGAAGGTTTGATGCTTTTGGTCACATCAACGACGGTTTGATCGTAAAAATATAAGCCAGGGATCGCATAGTTGGATTTAGGTTTTTCAGGTTTTTCTTCAAGCTCCAGAACTTTTCCGGAGCGATCAAACGTGACCACCCCGTATCTCTTTGGATCGTTGACGCGGTAGCCAAAAATGACTGCGCCGTTTTCTAACTCTGCCGCTTTTCTTAAGATATGGGGCAGCCCCTGTCCATAAAAAATATTGTCCCCCAAAATCAAGCATACTTTATCATTATTGATGTAATCTTCTGCCACGATAAAGGCGTGCGCTATGCCCCGGGGTTTATCCTGCACCAGGTAGGAGAGGGTGATGCCAAGTTCATTGCCATGACCTAGCAAGGTTTCAAACTTGGGTGTATCATCTGGTGTGGAGATGACTAATATGTCCCGGATTCCTGACAGCATCAGTGTGGTTAAAGGATAATAAATCATGGGCTTGTCATAAACCGTTAATAACTGCTTTGTGTTTACCAAGGTGCTGGGATACAATCTCGTTCCAGCCCCTCCGGCCAGAATGATGCCTTTCATTAGGGTAACCCCCTTGTTGTTTTCTTGATCATGGGTTTAAACTTCGCATACGCTTCTTTAATGCTGTGTTTATAAATAAGGCAGTAGATGGCCGCATAAATCAAAAACGCTGATGTTGAATAAAGGAATAATTTTTCCAAGTACATATACTTTACAAAGAAGGATGATGCCAGCAATAAACATGAGACCAGCAGTAGACCGTTACTGGAATCAATTTTAAGGTATCTGCTGCCAAAGCTGTACGTAGCTGTAAGCAAAGCGATGTAGGCTATTAAGGTTGCGATGGCAGCTCCAAGGATCCCATAATACTGGATTAAAATATAGTTCAAGGCCAGGTTCACAATGACCGCGATCATCACGCTGGCAGTATCAATATACGTTTTCTTTTCCTTGAAATAGCCGATGGCGCTGATCCAACGTAATACCATCAGGATAGGACCCACAGCCAAGATCGGAGAAACTATCCAGGCTTCGTAATAGCTCGCAGAGAATAAAACCATAAACAGAAAATCAGAGTAAAACAACAAGAATGTTGTCCCCAGCAAACCGATCAGGACGATAAAATCAAATATTTTTCCGTATAACCTGGGGGCATCTTCACTGGTCATTGTCGAATAACCAAAGTATTGCCAGCCTTTCGCAAATATCACCTGGAAAAGATTCATGATCTGGGAAAGCTTGGAACCGATGGCATACAAGCCAACCGCTCCGGTTCCTATGAAATGGTTTAACATCATGCGATCTGCTCCACCCATAATCCAGTAGCCGATAAAAACTGGAATTAACGGCAGCCCATAGCGAAAAATATTGTTCGCCACTTCCTTATCCGGCTTTAGTTGATTGAGATTAATATACTTTTTTCCATAATTGTAGGTAATGACGAACACAATGAACAGGCTAAGCGCCTTGACAGCCAAAACAAACCGTAAGTCGAGCCCCAAAACCACGACAAAAAAAACGCTGAGCACCAGGGTGATAAATGCCTGTATTAAGGTTATTTGAACAATAAGCTTGCGATTGTTTTCCATCCTGACAATCGCCTGTGTAACACTTGTGATATTGATTAGAAAAATCAACACGATACCCAGGTTAATATAGTCAACGAATCGAACATCCCCTAAAAAAAATACGGCAAGCCGATCATTTAATAGCAAAACTGCAATGCTCGCGCCCAGCGTGCTGAAAAAAACGAGTTTCAAGCCTGTGGAAATAACCGTGCTTCTGTGTTCCATATCGTCTTTATCGAAATAAAGCCGAAATACGGCCTCGGTAATGCCCAGCAAGCTGATGATTTGAACAATACTCACAATAATAATCGTAAGGTCAAAAACCCCGTATTCCTCGGGTGTAAAGTACCGGGTATAGATCGGAGATAAAATAAACGTCATTAATTTTGAAATAACTGTGGATAATCCAAAAACCAGGATATTATAAATTAATAGCTCTGATCTGCTTTCTTTTTTTTCCATCTACACATCCAGGCTTCCTATTTGCTAGAGTACTGTGTTCCATAGTTATGCTCAATCCATTTTTTATACTCTCCTGTTTTAACGCTGTTTATCCACTCTGTATTAGACAAATACCACCTTATTGTATTTCGCAGCCCCGTTTCAAAGGTTTCCTTCGGTTTCCAGCCTAATTCTTCCATTATTTTAGTTGAATCAATGGCATAGCGGTGATCATGACCGGGCCTGTCTTTGACGAAGGAAATCAGTTCGATATATTCACCCGATTCTTTGTTCATTTCACTGGCCAATACTTCACAGATTTTATAAACAACATCAATATTTTTCCATTCATTATTGCCGCCGATATTATACGTTTCCCCCATCTTTCCCTGGTCTATCACAGTCCAGATTGCTTCGGAATGATCATCGACGTACAGCCAGTCCCTGATATTTTCTCCTTTCCCGTACACAGGAAGCGGTTTTTGATCCAAGGCATTTAGAATCATCAGGGGAATTAGTTTTTCAGGAAATTGGTAGGGTCCATAATTATTTGAACAGTTCGTGATCTTTACCGGAAGACCGTATGTGCGGTAGTAAGCCCTGACAAGGTGATCACTGGCCGCCTTGGATGCGGAATACGGGCTGCTGGGATCATATGCTGTTTCCTCGGTAAATAAACCTTCATCGCCAAGAGAACCATAGACTTCATCGGTACTTACATGATGAAAAAGCTTGTCTTCATTGCTCTTCCAGTACTTCCGACACATTTCCAGGAGGTTAAAAGTACCAATGATATTGGTATGAATAAAGTCTCCCGGCCCCAGGATGCTTCTGTCAACATGGCTTTCTGCAGCAAAATGAACAAGAATATCGGGTTCATAGTGATTGAATACGTTTTCCAGCCGGTTAAGATCGGCGATGTCACCTTGAATAAACGTATAATTCTCGAGATTCTCAATATGGAGTAGATTAAGCGGATTCGCTGCATAGGTGAGTTTGTCATAGTTAATAAAGGTTACCTCTGGATATCTCGGAACAAAACGATTTAAGAAATTAGAACCGATAAAACCTGCCCCACCTGTAACCAGCATGGTCTTCACGCTGTACACTCCTCTCGAATCGTGTAAGAAAGTATGATTATTTTTTCCCAACAGGGATTATGATCACCGGTTCAACACCCGTTTTCAGGAGCGCCTTCATTTGATCGACATCGAACCCGGCAACTGCAACACTGCCCAGGCCCAGGGCTTCCGCCTGGAGATGAATATTTTGGGTTACATAACCTGTCTCCATATAAGCAAATCGTTCACCCAGCCGGAACCTTGTGGTTCTCGGGTAATCAACCGCCACAATGATGCTTAACGGAGCGTTTTCGATGAATCCATACGTTGATGTCTGGGCCATAGCACGCCTCTGGTCGCCCGGTGTTACAGGAAGAAGCCGGTGATTCTGCCAGTCGTACTGATAGATGCCTGCCGGCACATTGACGTTTCCCTGCAG
>PWUG01000062.1 GCA_003562605.1 Syntrophomonadaceae bacterium
CATAGGAACTCTCGAACAATGATTCAGAAATAGCCATTGCCTTGATTTCATCTTCTGCGTAGCCATACATATAGACAATATCGATAATTTCTTCCTGCCATTTCTTAAGATCTTCAACTTTGGATGCACTCAGGTTATATTCTTCCGGGAGTGCGGTAAAAACGTCCGAGAGAGGGAGGATGCGGTGGCGCCATTCGCGGTGTATCCAGGTAACCTCGTAATTTACACCGCTGATCCAGGCTTTACCGCTGTCAATATCTTTTGTCAGGTCGATACCTAGCAGCAATCCATATTCCACTAAAGGAGAAATGTTAGCCGGATAATGTTGATTTGAAAGAAAGGTTCCCTGGGAGTAGATAGCGAGAGTAGCCCTTTCTGAACCGTCTGTTTCCTCGGTGAAGAACCATTCCATCGGCTGAACAAACTTGGGGTGACCTCCGATGATCAGGTCCGCCCCGGCTGCTGCCAATTCCGCGGCTACTTCTCTATAGTACTGGGGCTGTGGTTCTTTAGAATATTCATTTTCGCCCCAGTGAGGGAAGAAAGCAATAAGATCGGCCCCGGTATTCTTAGCGATTGAAATATCTTCGATGATTGGATTTATATCCTGAAATCCAGGGGTGAAATTAACACAGTATTCATGGCCATCAGGGACACGAATACCGTTCGTGCTAAAAGTGTAACCGATAAAAGCGATTTTAATACCCTCTTTTTCAATAATTAGCGGGGTATTCCGTTCTTCCTCGCTTTTGTAAGCGCCAAAGGTATGGATGCCCAGGCTGCGAAGATGATCCAGGGTAACAATCAATCCTTCAAGGCCGCGGTCAAGGGCATGGTTATTCCCAAGGGTTAAAACGTCTATACCAGCATCCCGTAAAGCAACTGACAACTCCTGAGGGGTATTGAACAGGGGAAAGCCGGTATAGCCCTTAACTCCCTGGAAAGTTATATCGGGACCGGCCTGGGATGTCTCAAGATCTGCAACAGCTATATCTGCAGCCTGGAGATAAGGGGAAATAATCTCGAAGCTGGGACTAAAATCGTAAACACCATCACCGACATGCGCTTGTTCAATCTGCGGTATGTGAGGGAATATATTACCTACGGCAACTATATTAACGGTTCGCAGATCAGGTCCCGGATCTTCCTCAGGTTCTTCTACCATTTCTTCAACCACATTTTCATCACCGGCGGGATCAGCAGAAGGTGATTCCAATATGGACTCAGGCGGATAGACATTCCCGGCCTGAGTGCCGATAACAAAAGAGAATGTAACCAGGACAATAAATATGGCAATAAAATAAATGCGGCGCATACTGCTTCACCATCCTATTTAATTAGCTTCACCAATTATAACATCAGAAAATCTTTCTTACCAGTTGGAAAACCAGAGAAGGGAGGCATGGAGCCAGGGCCACTGTGCTCCTTCCCCGCCATCAAGATTAAAGTCCGGAGACTCGGTGGAATAACCCCCGAGTTCAGGGTGGGGGCCAAGTAAAAGGTATTTCCCGTTGTCATAACGGCCGGCGATTACAGCCGGTTTATCATTAACGGCATAGCGAGCCAGGACTTCAACCGAGTCTGGATTGTAAGTATCAAAGTATGGACCGTCAAAGTAGTACATATCCAAAGAGTCACCAAAGTCAGCATTAACGGGGTGATCTGCTTCAAGATTGAAGGTATCTATCTCACCCCAGGCAATCAGGCCTGCCAGCGGTCCGATGCCCCTGCCGTCAAATAGTTTAAGGGGATACTCATAGTCGGTGCCGTGCCAGCGCAGAATATCACCAGCGTAATAAGCCCCTGCACAACTGCCGATGAATGCACCGCCCTCCCTGACAAAAGAGCGGATATTGGAATGGTCTGGTATAAAGTTCTTGTATTCAGCAGCAAAGCCGCCAGGAAACCAAATAATGTCAAAATGCATGCCCAGGTCAAGCGATACAGCATCCTGTTCATCAAATTCCGACCATTCGATACCATGCCTATCAAAAAAATTTTGCAAGGTTTTTACATTATCATACCAGCTGCCTTTGCCGGTGTAAATTCCAATTCGAGGCAGCTCCGGTTCGTCAAATGGTTCTTCAACAGGCTGGCCGGTATCCGGGCTGGCAGGTAGCAGTTCTTCAACTTCCGACCCATTATTATCGGACCCTTTGATTTCCTCAGAGCCTGCAGGAACGGGCAGCAGATTACTTCCACAGGAGGTGAGCAGGAGGGAGGCGGTCAATATTATAAGTATAGTTAATGCTGTTAAGTAAACTGTTCTATTCACTATCAAAACCTCCGGTTAACAGACGGTTTCTTCATGCACTGACTAAAGTAATTATATTATAACAATAATGGGCATGAGAAAACAAAAAGATATTTACTAAAGGGAATCTTGGAAATCTCTGTTTTTAGGGGTCGGGAGGAGGCTGCGGGAATTAAGATTTAACCTTCTCCCTTTTAGTTTACATAAGATGTATTATCGGAAGTTATATCTCTGTATTAAAAATACTTCAGGGGTCCCTTCCCTCATACGTTTTTGCCCCAGTGTTTTAGAATTGAATTAAAAGAAGCACCGCATTTGGGACAGTCACCCTGGAAACGCAGAATATAATTGCACTGGCTGCATTTTATAGCCGGTATTGGAACATTACTATTCTCATATTTTTCGGCCCCGATTTGTATCCTCGTTTCGACCTCTTCCTGTCTCTTATATTGCACCGGTTCACATTTCTCCGATTCAACCCTTTCCTCTACCTCAGGCGCTATATCTGCAGGCACCTCCGGCTCAGCCCTTTCCTGTGCCACAGACGCAATTTCTGCAGGCATCTCCGGTTTAGCCTTTTCGTGCATCACAGATACAATTTCTTCTGGTATCTCAGGTTCAACCTCTTTTTCGACAGGCTGTCCGGATGATTTCATATTGGGTTGATTAGATTCTTTTATAACTCGATCCGGCTCTTTCGGGATACTTTCTGCGGCAGTTTGCCGGCCGTCGATAATATTTTCCTGCTCAGCACTGTCAGATTTTTCTATTATGGAAAATCGCTGCTGCTCATCTTCAGGCGCCGGCATTCCACTGCGTTTATTATATTTGTCTGAAAAGCATGGTTCCCTGAGGTCATCGAACATAAGTTTGGCATAAACCTGGGTGGCTGACGAATCCCTGTGGCCGAGAGCTTCCTGTAAAAGGTTTATATCCTTGGTTTCGCGCATGAACTCAACTGCAAATGTATACCTGAGCAAATGTGGGTAAACGTCTTTACTGATACCGGCTTTCTTTGCCAGGCGTTTGACCATTTCCCTGATATAACGATCTTTCATTTTATTTCCGTCTAATGTGCTAAAAAGAAATAAGGCGTTCTTTGGTTTGATACCGCGCCAGCGATTCAGCAGGGCAATCTCAGGATCGTCGACCCAGAGAGTTCTTCCCTTTGCCGCACCGCTCTCTCTTAAATTTATCTTACCCTTTTCCCAGTCGATATCACTTTCCTGCAGGTTTATAACTTCACTGACCCGCATACCAATCTTCAGCATTAAACTGAGGATGCATAAATTGCGCATACCTGTGGGAGCCCTTGGATTTGGTTGTTTCAATAATGCAAGCTGTTCGTACCTGTTTAACACCGATGGCATTCGTCTAGGATAACCCATAGTTCACCATCCAATAAATACCATGTATTTGTAATTCGGAACTAAAATTTAATTGCGGAATTATATCTATATTCTGAATGATATTTTCTTTTTTGTCAAGATCAACTGCTTTTAGTTGTATTTTTCCTTTTTATAAGGCGAAATCGACAAATAATCGACAAATAATCTCGAAATATACTTGACAAGGCCAATCATATTAGATAATCTAACAGGAAAGCTTGATACATATAAAAGGCAATGATCAGAACAAGTAGCCGGCTGAATCATTACCAGAGAGCCGTCAACAGGTGAAAAGCGGCATGAATAAGCTTGCGAACTCCTCTGTTAGCTGCCAACTGAAATCGGTCCGATGTGATCGAGAATAGGCTTGGCCGGAATCTTCCGTTATCATATGGAGTGGGTGGTAGATGTCATGCCGCCAAGAAGAGTGGTACCACGGAATAACTTTCGTCTCTTAGACGAAGGTTTTTTTATTTCTCTCCCCCACTCCCGTTTTCTACGGTTTTTAGAAATAATATTACCTGTTGTTAATGAAAGATCGGAGTGATAGAAAATGTCGAATGTTAATGGAGCAGAAAAGATTTACTTGTTTGACAGCACTTTGCGAGACGGTGAGCAAACTCCCGGCGCCCGCCTCAATCTTGGAGAGAAACTGGAAGTGGCCCGCCAACTTGCGCGGCTCGGAGTCGATATCATTGAAGCCGGTTTTCCGGTATCTTCACCCGGTGAAAAAAAGGCTGTAAAAAATATTGCCAGGCTGGTTAAAGGGCCTGTTATCTGTGGACTGGCCAGGGCTGTAAAAGGTGATATCGATGAAGCCTGGGAAGCAATCTGTGAAGCAGAGAGACCACGCCTGCATGTATTCCTTGGAGCCTCAGATATTCACATGCAGCATAAATTGAAGAAAGATCCGGCACTGCTCCTTGAACAGGGTGTCGAAGCCGTTAAATATGCCTGCCGCTTTACAGAAGATGTCGAGTACTCGCCTGAAGATGCTACAAGGGCCAGGGAAGAATATCTCTATGAGCTGCTCGAGGCGGTTATTAAGGCAGGTGCCACAACGATCAATATTCCCGATACGGTTGGTTACGCCGTTCCAGAAGAATTCGGAGCGCTGATCAGGCGTTTGAGAGAAAATGTTTCCGGAATGGACAAGGTAATCCTCAGTGTTCACTGCCACGACGATCTCGGCATGGCAGTGGCAAATTCCCTTGAAGCAGTTAAAAACGGAGCACGGCAGATCGAGTGTAATATCAACGGTATCGGTGAACGGGCCGGGAATGCAGCACTCGAAGAGATAGCTGTGGCTCTGCGGATCAGGCAAAATTATTTCCCTTATTATACGGATCTTAATTTTTCTGAAATATACCGCACCAGCCGCCTGGTCAGCAAGCTGACCAGTATTTCTGTTCCGGTTAACAAGGCAGTAGTTGGCACCAATGCTTTTGCCCATTCATCGGGCATACATCAGGACGGTATCTTAAAAAACAAGGAAACTTACGAGATTATCGATGCAAACCTAATTGGCGGTAAAGCGGCCCAGATGTGCCTCACTGCCCGTTCCGGGCGCCATGCTGTTCTTGACCAACTCAAAAAACTTAACTTTTCATTAAACGATGAGCAGTTGGAAACAGTTTACGGTCATTTTGTTAACCTGGCCGATAAAAAGAAAGAAGTATATCCCGAGGATCTTGAAGCCCTGGTCCTGGATCACCTTTCTTTCACTGAACCGCGCTACAGGCTGGATTACCTGCAAACGGTCAGCGGCAGCAAAAGTATCCCTGCAGCAATAATCCGTTTGAAGAAAGAAGATGACAGCACTATAGAAGAAGTCGCTGTCGGCGCAGGGCCTATTGATGCTGCTTACAATGCTATAAACAAAATTACCGGTTTGAGTATAGGGCTTGATAACTATCATTTAAACGCTGTCACCCAGGGACGTGATGCTTTAGGTGAGGTGCAGGTGGAAATGTCTTACCAGGATCGGACTATTACCGGGCGCGGCACCAGTACAGATATTATAGAAGCCAGCGTAAAGGCTTACCTTAATGGATTGAATAAACTGCTTAAAATAAATGGCAGCCAATAGTTCGGATGGTAAATTCTTCGTAAATTCTTTTAACCTGGAGCAAACAAAAGTTTGCTGTAAAAACAAGGTTATGTTATAATTACTGACAAATATTTAATGGGGTGATTATTTGGAGCCGCTAACCGACAAGCAAAAACGGGTGCTGCAATACATCGAGCAGGAAGTTGCGAGATGGAATTATCCTCCATCTGTAAGGGAAATTTGTAAGGCCCTCAATATAAGCTCTACGGCAACTGTACATGGCTATCTCGATATTCTTGAAGATAAAGGTTACATATCAAGAATGGCAACTAAACCCAGGGCAATTAAAATCCTCAGAAAAGCCGATGGCACCACGGAGATGAAATGTTCCTTCGCTCCACTGGTTGGAAAAATCACCGCAGGCAAACCAATACTAGCCGATGAACATAAAGAAGGATTTTTTCCTGTTCCTGAACATCTGTCTACCGGGGAAGGCTGCTTCGTTTTAAAGGTTTCCGGGGATAGTATGGTTGGAGCCGGCATCAACGATGAGGACTTTGTCATTATAAGACAGCAGAGTTCTGTGGAAAATGGTGAAATCGCAGTTGTTCTACTCGATGATGAAGCTACTGTTAAACGTTTTTTCCGTGAAGAGGATTCCTATCGCCTTCAGCCGGAAAACGACGCTTATGAACCACTTGTGGTCAGGCAGGTTGAAATCCTCGGTAAAGTAATTGGCCTCTTTCGTAAAATAAAGTAAAAAGCCCGCTGTCATTCAATAATAACATCCGGATCTTGAATAATCGGTACTGTATATTGCTTTAACTTTTCTGCCAGCTCAGGATCAACAACTACAGTAATTTCGAGATGGTCTTGATTCGATTTAACGTCCTGCACATCACCCTTTTTCTGTAATTCAGCATAAAGCTTTCCTTCGCTGTAGGGCAAATAAAGTTTAAGCTGACGTCGCTGCTTTCTAATAAAAGCGGCGACGCTTTCTTTTAATCCCGTTAAACCTTCCTGTCGCAAGGCTGATACGTATAGAGCTCCCGGAAATTCACGTGCCAGGTATAATTTCTCTGATTCCACATCAATTAAATCAGTTTTGTTGAATACCATCAGTTCACGCTGGTAATACTCTGAATCGATCCTGGCCAGGTGCTCGCGGACTACTTTAACCTGGTTTAAGTAATCCGGGTGACTGATATCGACAACATGGAGCAGGACATCGGCGGATGCTATTTCTTCAAGGGTAGCCTGGAAGGCTGTAAATAGCTGCTGCGGCAGTTTTTCGATAAAGCCAACAGTGTCGCTGAATAAAACCTCCGTGCCGCCATCGATAATTCCACGTCTTACCATGGGATCGAGAGTGGCAAACAGTTTGTCTTCCGTATAAAGGTTGGAATCGGTCAGAGTATTGAGCAGGGTAGATTTTCCGGCATTCGTATAGCCTACCAGGCTGATTACATTAAAGCGGTTACGCTTGCGTCGCTGCCGGTGCAGGGCGCGGTGTTTCCTCAAGGCAATGATCTCCTTCTTAAGTTCACTTATCCTGCGTCTTATCACCCTCCTGTCAACTTCAAGCTGGGTTTCACCGGGGCCTCTCGTTCCGATACCGCCTCCTAAACGGGAGAGTTGATTGCCAAGCCCGATTAGCCGGGGAAGCATGTAATGCAGCTGAGCCAGTTCTACCTGAAGTTTACCATCCCTTGAAAGGGCACGGCGGGCGAATATATCGAGGATTAAGGCAGTGCGATCAATAACTTTCACTTCTAATTTGCGGTCAAGATTGCGGATTTGTGAAGGAGAGAGCTCATCATTAAAGATAACCATGTCGGCCTCGCGCAGCTCGCTAAAGGCGGCAAGATCTTCAGCTTTTCCTTTACCGATGTAGTAAGCCCTGTCCGGGGTATCCCTTTTCTGGATTACCTGATCGAGTACGGTAGCTCCCGCGGTATCGGCCAGCAGTGCAAGTTCTTCCATTGAACGCTCTATATCTTCGCTCTTTTTGCCGGTATTGAGTCCGACCAGGATAGCTTTCTCCTTGGTTTTTTGCAATAGTATCCCTCTTCTGAAATATAGTTATTACCGAAAAGAAGACACTTAAACTGAGTGTCTTCTTTTCGGCCATTATTTATCGGTGATTCTATTCTGGTTCCGTTTCAGTTACTATTTCGGTTTCGGAAGTTTCATCACCCGCAGGCTCCCCTTCTATTGATCTCAGGTTAATGTTACGTACCGGAATGATTGTTGAGACGGCATGTTTGTAAACAAGCTGCTGCTTGCCTTCTACTTCAAGAAGCAAGGTAAAATTATCGAAACTGCGAACAACTCCTTTAATCTGGTACCCGTTAACCAAAAAGACCGTGGTCAACATATTTTCTTTGCGAGCCTGGTTAAGAAAAGTGTCCTGTAAATTGATCGTGCCTTTCATATATCTGGCTCCCTTCATTTCTGTTACTTATAGGAGTTACTATTCGACCGTTAACGCAGCATATCCTTCACTTCGCTGCAAATATTTTCTGCTATCCTGTTAAAGGAAGAATGGTCGATTATATCGAACCACTGAATACTCTCTTCACGGCGGAACCAGGTTAGTTGGCGTTTGGCCAGATTTCTGGTTTGTTTCTTAATTTCAGCCAAAGTATTTTCCCAGTTCATTCCCCCTTTGATATGTGCCAGAAGCTGGCTGTAACCGAGTATTTGCATTCCCGGATCATCTTGATCATATCCTTGTTCATTCAGGCTGCGCACTTCCTCTAGAAAGCCCTGGGCGATCATAAAGTCGACCCTTTTTTCTATTTTGGTGTAAAGGGCCTCCCGATTCATATTCAATCCAAAAAACAATTTTTTAAAAGGGGATTCCTGAAGTCCAGTCCGGAAAGCCTGTTCAGAAATCAGTTTGCCTTCCAATGTATATACTTCAAGAGCCCTGATAATCCTCCTGCGGTCGTTTGGGTGGATTTTGGCAGCCGCCAGAGGGTCAATAGACTGAAGCCTGGTATAAAGCTTATTTAAGCCTTCTGTGAGGGTCTCCTGTTCAAGGGCGGCCCTCAAATCGCTGTCTGCTCCTTTTTTACCAAAAGCAAAACGATCTGTAACCGCCTTGATATAAAGCCCGGTGCCGCCTACAATAAATGGCAGTTTCCCTTCCAGCCTTACTTTTTCAATGGTTTCATAAGCATCTTTCTGGTAGTCGGCTGCACTATAGCCTTGATCAGGTTCAACCAGGTCAATAAGATGATGCTTTACAAGCTTCTGTTCTTCAGGTGAAGGCTTCGCGGTTCCAATATCAAGCTGTTTATAGACCTGGGCAGAATCGGCGCTGATAATATCGGTTTGCAAATTTACCGCTATTTTTAGTGCCAGTGCCGATTTTCCGACTGCAGTAGGGCCAACCAGGACAAGCAGCGGTATTTTCCCATTTATCTGATCCGCTGTCACTACCTTTAACTCCCCTTGCGATGAAAGCTTTTATCCAACTGGAACCTGTCGAAGCTGATTACCGTAGGTCTGCCGTGTGGACAGTACTGAGCGCGGGGTGTTTTCTCCCACTCACTCAGCAATACTTCCATTTCAGCTCTCGTCAATGGCTGCTTTGCCTTAATTGACCGGTGGCAGGCGATAGTTTTCAGAATTGTTTCCCTGTATTCGCTTTCAGATCTGTAATCAGCTGTTATAAGCTCCTCCAATAGATCGTAAAGCTCTGAGCTGCTTACGTTTTCACTAAGCGTGAACGGAACAGACCGGACAACATAGCTGTCTTCACCAAGCGGTTCAAGGTCAAAGCCAAGATTATTAATGACAGGGAGTACTTTAGGTATCTTATTTCGCCATATAGAGGGAAAATTCAGAGTTACCGGCATGATCAGCTGAGATCTTTCTCCCCGCCCGGACTCACGATCCATATTTTGCAGTCGATGATAATTAATTCTTTCATGGGCAGCGTGCTGGTCTATAAGCAGTAGGTTTTCACCTTTCTGGGCGACAAGATAGCTCTGTAAATATTGACCGATTAACCGGCAGGTTTCAGAAGGAGGTTCATTTTCTGAATCGAATTCGGTTTCTTTTGCCTGCAGGTGATTTATTTTGCTTTCCCCGTATTGCATGGGCACCGGTTTAAAGTCTGCAGGTTGATCAAATAAGCGGCTTCTCCTCCAGGATTCAGGTTTTTGGGTATAATAATCACTTATCAAATCCTTTTCCGGCCAATCGGGAAGCTTACGGGTATCCTGCAGAGCAAGCTTGACAGATCGGTAGATCAGTTTTTTTACAGTTTCCGGCTCCTGAAACCGTATCTCAACCTTAGCCGGATGAACATTGACATCAATTAATTCCGGAGATATATCCAGGTATAGGATGGCAAGAGGATGACGCTGCTTCGTTAAAAGATCGCCGTATGCTCTTTCCAGGGCGTTAACCATCATTGGATTTTTGATTAAGCGCCCGTTTACAACAAGGGTAATCCAGCGGCGGGATGATTTGGTCAGGTATGGCGCTGAAGTGTATCCGGTTAAACTACAACCTGAATCACTGTCCCTGCGGTCTATTTGGATCATTGCTTCAGCAGTGTCGTTGCCATAAAGGGAACCGATAACATGCAGCAAAACGCCGTCTCCCGATGAACTGAATAGGTTTCTTTTTGCGCTTTTCAGGTTGAAAGCTGTTCCGGGGCGGGCTAAAGCCATTTCCGACAGAAGGGTGCTGATTCTCGTCGATTCAACAGAACCTGCCCGCAGAAACTTTAAGCGCCCGGGTGTATTGTAAAACAAGTCGGTTACTTCAACCCGTGTCCCGGGTGGCGCACCTGCTTCCTCCTGCGCTATGATATCTCCTCCTGATAGGGTTATTTGAGCCCCGGCTAGTTCACCTTCCGCTCTGGTAGTCATTCTAACCCTGGCGACGGCAGCAATGCTGGGTAGGGCCTCACCACGAAACCCGAGGCTGGAGAGTTTATTTAAGTCATCCAACACAACCAGTTTGCTGGTAGCAAAACGTTTGAATGCCAATGGAAGGTCCCTTGAGTTTATGCCGCTGCCGTTATCAGTAACAGCGATGAAGCTCTTGCCGCCATTTTCAATTTCAACCTCGATTTTCGTGGCGCCGGCATCTAAAGCATTTTCGACTAGTTCTTTGACTACCGACGCCGGGTTTTCTATAACTTCTCCGGCAGCGATTTGTTCGGCAGTTTTTTTATCAAGCTTCCTGATTTCCATTTTATGATATCAAACCTCTTCTTCAGGATTTTCTTCTAAACGCATTAGCTGTTTTTGGAGCTCAAAAAGATGCTGCATCGCATCAAGCGGAGTGATACGGTTTAAGTCCAGCTCTTTTAACTGCTCTATAACTTCCAGTTCGATCCGGTGATCTGAAGCAAGCCCGGTAACCATTGGAAGCAGGCTTAACTGTTGTTCTGCCGCACTTGATGCTGCAAGTTCAAGTTCAGTCAGTATTGTTTCAGCCCTGACCAGAACTTCGAGAGGCACTCCTGCCAGGCGGGCAACATTTATACCGTAGCTTTTATCAGCGCGGCCAGGTATGATCTGCCGTAAAAAGATGACCTGCTTTCCCTTTTCCTTGACGGCCATGGTATAATTCTTGATTCCGGTCAGTTCTCCTTCCAGGTTGGTTAGTTCATGGTAATGAGTTGAAAACAGTGTTTTTGCCTTTATTTTGCGGCTGATATATTCGAGAACACTACGGGCAATGCTCATGCCGTCGTAGGTGCTGGTTCCCCTCCCAATTTCGTCTAGGATAATGAGGCTGTCCGGAGTCGCCTCTTTAAGGATTGCAGCGGTTTCCTGCATTTCCACCATGAAAGTGCTGTGTCCCCTGCTTAGATCATCGCTGGCTCCGACCCGGGCGAATAAGCGGTCGAAAACCGGTAGTTCGGCTTTTTGTGCGGGCACAAAACCACCCATTTGGGCCATAACGGCTGCCAGGGCAGCGCTGCGGATGTAGGTGCTCTTACCGGCCATATTGGGGCCGGTGATTACAAGCAGGAAATGATTATTGTCCATGAGAATATCATTGGGGACAAATCGTTCAAAAGCAAGTTGCTCAACTACCGGATGGCGTGCCTGTTTGATCATCAGCTTATTATTTCCACTGAAATGCGGCCGGCAGTAATCGTTTTTTTCAGCTGCCTCGGCCAGACCCTGGATGCAGTCAATACAGGCCAGCTCAAAAGCCGCAGATAACAAACTACCAGTATAAGCGCTTACAGCACTGCGCAGTTCTTCAAACAGGCTGAATTCCAAATTGGCCAGTTTAGTACGTGCACCTGTAATTTGTTCTTCCATATGTTGAAGTTCTTCGGTAGTAAAGCGCTCGGCATTGACGAGGGTCTGTTTGCGATGGTACTCAGGCGGAACAAGTCCGAGATTGGTCCGGGTCACCTCGATATAGTAACCGAAATTGCGATTATAGCCGATACGCATTGATTTTATGCCGGTACGCAACCGTTCATTTTTTTCGAAGTCGAGCAGCATGCTGTTCCCTTCACGGGATATCTTTTTAAGATTGTCGACCTGATCATTATAACCTTCCTTAAAAAGGCCCCCCTCTTTCAGGGAAAGTGGTGGATCATCAACCAGGGCATCTTCAATCAAATTTTTCAGGTCATCAAAAGCTGGCAACCTGCTGTTGATTCCCCTTAGCAAACTGGGTTCAAGAACAGCCAGTAATTTTTTTATCGGATCAAATTGGTGCAAGGTTGTTTTAAGCGCTATCAGGTCACGGGCATTGACACGTTGATAAGAAAGCCTGCTGCAAAACCGTTCCAGGTCAAAAATATCCTGCAGCTTTCTCTGCAGGTCCCTTCTTTGCAGCGGTTTGTGAAGAAATTCTTCAACAGCATCCAGCCTCTCTTCTATCTTGTGTTTATCCAAAAGAGGTTGTTCTATCCAGCGCCTGAGCAGCCTTCTGCCCATACCGGTCATGCAGCGATCGAGCAGGCCTAAAAGGCTGCCCTGTTTGCTGTTTTCACGCAAAGATTGGGTTAACTCGAGGTTTCGGCTGGTGATACTGTCGATAAACATGCTTCTATTACTAAAATATAGCTCCAACTTGTGAAAATGTTTCCCGTCCAAAGGCAGTTGCTGGAGAAGTTGTAAATAAGTTAAGGCAGCTGCTGCGGAAGCAGCGGCCAGGGGATAGCTATCCAGATTCAATGCTTCCCAGGTATCATTGTCCCACTGTCCGGTAATCATGTTTTTTGTCTCTTTAAGGTCCGGAATACCGGGCAGTAAATCAATCAGCCCGCTGTTATTAACTTCAACCTCTTTTCTGCACAATTGTTCTATGTCATGTGAACTGCACAGAATCTCAGAAGGCTGCATTCTGCGCAGTTCATCAGCGATAACTTCCCATGCAGATTCGTCATTATGCTCGGTTATTTGGAAATCGCCGGTTGAAACATCGACTGCAGCCAGGCCATAATGGCTATTGTGCCGGTTGATAACGACAGCAAGGTAATTGTTACGGCTTTCTTCGAGCATTTCCGGATCGGTAATTGTCCCGGGTGTTAGTATCC
>PWUG01000207.1 GCA_003562605.1 Syntrophomonadaceae bacterium
GCTCAAGCGTTCTGCCGTAACCCATGGCTATCTCATACGGGCCGATGATCCGCATAAACAGGTTGAAGAAGTTCTGAGCCGTTTTGATCTGGCAGGCAAAATTCAACCCTTCCGTCTCTGCCTGATCTGTAATAAACCGCTTGAAAAAGTTTCTGTTGATGATGTAAAAGACGAAGTGCCTCCACGGGTCAGAGATTATGTAAGTGAATACAGGCGCTGTTTCGGCTGCGGTCGTGTTTACTGGAAAGGTTCTCATTATAAAAAAATGGCCGCTTTCATTAACCGACTGGTATCAGGATATAACCGCCGGGAATGAAAAAATAATGGTGTCTCTTAAAATGCTTGTAAAAAGATATAATGGATTTATTTTACTTAAGAGGGAAAAGGGCCGCTAAGCGAGAATCAACCCAATATGACATTTAACAAGTATCTGGGTGAATTCAAAGATAGACAAACAGAAGCAGAATTTATTCGCCATGAGACCACTGGTGCGGTTAGTTTTATCCGGCCTGCTGCTCTCATTTTAGGGCTTATATTTTTCTTATTTATTATCCCGGACTATTATTTGACTGAAAGCAGTCAGACTTTCCGGATTATTTTTTATATCAGGGCAGCTTTTTTGTTAATGATTGTAACCCTGTATATTGTGCTTAAATATTTGCCGGGACAACTCTACCTTTTACATTGGATTTCTGCTTATGAATTTATTGTATCGTTATTTTTCCTGCTCATTTATTATCTTTATGAATCTCCAAATTTCTTTATCCATTCTTTAGGCGCGGTTGCACTAATCCTTGCTTTTTTTAGTGTTACAAACCGCTGGATATATGCTGTTTCTATTTCATTGTTTTTAGGAGCTGGCTTTATCATTACCACTGCGTTTCGCCCTGAATATATCGCTACCTCGGAATTTGCGGCTGTTGGAGTTTATTTTACCCTGGTTATTCTGGTAAGCAGTATCTCTTCTTACCGGATTAATGTTTATAAACGGATGCAATATGTCAATAACAAAGAACTGAAACGTTTGTCAGAAATAGATGCCTTAACCGGCATTTATATCAGGCGCAAATTTGATCAGGAAGCTAATAAATGGATGGAACTCGCAAACCGCTATAACCACCCTCTATCCCTGGTCCTGTTCGACATAGATAATTTGAAGCGAATTAACGATGAATACGGTCATTTAACCGGTGACCGGGTTTTAACAACCCTGGCAGGCATTGTTAAGGTTGTACTTAGAAGCTCTGATATATTTGCCCGCTGGGGAGGAGATGAGTTTGCTATTCTACTCCCGCATACACATAAGTCGCAGGCCCATGAACTGGCTGAAAGAATTCGCGATATTGTTGCATCACATTATTTTACACAGGTAGGTTATATCAGCTGCAGTTTTGGTGTGGCAGCTTTCCATAAAGATGATGATATTAATTCTTTTATATCTCGGGTTGATAAAAGGCTATATGAAGCTAAAAAAACAGGGAGAAACCTCGTGATGTGACATTGGGCAGCCAGGGGGGGACTGTTTTTATTTGGTTAAACTTGACATAAAATGCATTTATAAATATACTTTAGCTGTTTGCTATTACCCGGGAATGCCTTTATCTGAAGGGCATCAAAGAGGCGGATATTTTTACAAGGGATATGTGAATTTTATATGCAAACCCTAATCGGAATTATTGAAAACTACACATCAGCTGATTTCCTATATGATTTAATCCTCGTTGGTATTGCTTATGGTTACATCCTGCTTACTATCTTCATCCCTGTTTACCTTAAAAAGATAAATTTAATTACCAAGTTTCATGCCCGGAAGCTAGTCCATTTATTCACGGGTTTGGTAGTATTAATCGTTCCGTTTTTTATTTTACCCCTATATGCAGTTTTTATTGCTCTAAGCTTGACTATTGCAGTTTATTTTAGCTCCAAGGACAGCTCGGTTAAACAGCTGCAGGAATTATACGAATCGATAGGGGAGGAAGCCGAAGAAGTTGCAGGGCGTCTGCAGGGGCCCTTTTATTACGGACTCTCAATAACCATACTATTTACAATCTGTGTGCTATTGGCGCCAGACCAGCTTTACTTTCCAATAAGTGGCATTCTGATTATGATTGTCAGTGATTCTTTAGCCTCAATAATCGGAAAGAGGTTTGGAAGAATCAAATTATCACTTGCTTATACCGGTTCTCAGAGAACGCTGGAGGGTTCGTTTACTTTTTTTGCTTCTGCATTTTTATTATCATATTCGGCATTTTATTACTTCGGGCTGATTAACCCGGTAAACCAAAAAATACTGACCCTTGATTTGATCGTTGTCTATTCATTGATAACGGCATTTGCAGGGACTGTAATAGAGCTGCTTTCTCCATCAACTTTGGATGATCTTACCGTTCCGATTGCTACCACTGCTGTTATTTATGTATTGGCTCAAATTGGTTAAAGGGCATAGACAAAAAATAATTCTACCTGATCTAACCTGCACTCTGCCTCTCAGGCGGCCAATCCTGCGCCTAATGCTACAGCCAAAAACCATATAAAGTAAACGTACTTTATAATTGTGCTCATCCGTTCAAGCGTTTTACCCGGATAGGTGTTTTTTGCATTGATAGCGACATAAGCAAAAAGAGGATATACACCGAAGGCTACTATGTATAAATATACGGGGCTGTACTGTTCGATAAAGTAAGTGGCTAACATTACTGCGGCTGTAATCCCTAAAAAGATAGCTACAAAGATCCGCGCAACTTTTTTGCCCCATACGGTGGAAATTGTTCCACAGTTTTGCTGCAAATCCCCCTTGTAATCGGCCATGGTTTTAAGAATTTCCCGCCCCATCATGGCGAAAAATACGGTTACCGCAAGCAGCAGGACCGGTTGAATGTTGCCCGCTGCCACACCGCCAAAGATAAAGCACAGGGCAATGACGGAGGCTACGGCTGCGTTGCCGAATAAGACTGTACATTTAAGCTTCCACGAGTAGAGGTAAAGCAGGATATTTGAACCGAGGGCAATAAGAAATGCAGGCTGGTTAATAAAAGCGGCCACAACCAGTGATATAGTGGAGCCGGCAATGGAAAATGCCAGGGCGCCCCTCGGGCTGACCAGGCCGGAAGGCAGCGGCCTCCGGGGCTTGTTTACCCTGTCAATTTCAATATCAATGTAGTCATTCCAGGCGTTGGTGGAGACTGTGATTAAAAATACCGTTATTGCTGCCATAAACACAGGCCACCATGATGGCGCCCCAGCCACGTAGCCGCTTAAAACAACGGCAATAACACCTGCCAGGGCGTTGATAGGGCGGCTAAGCCTGTAGAATCCTTTGAGCATTTCATTCCTCCTTGCCGGTTTTAATCACCTGGATAGCATCGGTTAGCTTTTTAATCGACCCTGCAATATCATTATCCAGGTGAAAGCGAATTACTTCCCGGCCCGCATCCAGCAATGCCTGCCGATCGCCCATTGCCTGCGCGCGCTTTAAAATGCCGAAGCTAATGGAAGAGCGATCATCACCGGGTTGATCCGGTATGGGCAGA
>PWUG01000102.1 GCA_003562605.1 Syntrophomonadaceae bacterium
GCTCCCTGCATGGCGGGCGCATGGCGAACATAGATACCCTCAAGACCGCGCTCGAAGCCGAGATCGAGCACATTGACGACGACCTGGCGAAAGCCGAGGCCGCCGTCCTTTGCGACCGCTACATCGCCGCGCTGACCGGGCAGTCCGACATGGAGTCCGGCGCGGTGCAGTCCTATAGCATCGCCGGCCGCACCGTCACGCGCCGCAACGCGGGCGAAGGCCAGCGCCTTATCGAGTCCCTGCGCTCGCAGCTCTACGCCTATCTGCGCGGCCCCGGCGCGCTCGTTTCGATGGGGGGCTACGCGTGAGCATGTGGGCCTCCATCCGCGCCGCGTTCGGCGGGCCGACCGGGCCATACGGCGAAGACCCCTGGTCGCGTCTGCGCAAGGACCGCTCGATGCGCTCGCGGCAGCAGGACGAGGACCGCCTACAGGGCACGAGCAATCGCGCGTTCCTGCGGCAGACCTGCATGGACCTGTACCGGACCAGCGGCCTCGCGAAAGCCGCGGTCAACCGCATCGCGGATTACTCGACCACCTGCGCGCCATACCCTGTTACGCCGGACGGCGAATACAACAAAGAGTCCGCGGAGTTCTTCTCCGATTGGGCACGGATAGCCGATTACCGCCAGCGTCCCGGCGTAACGCTTTGCAGTTTCGTGCACATGATCCACATCGCCGATCACCTGCACGGCGAACTATTCTTCATCCTGCTCGCAAACGGGCAATTGCAGCCCATCGAAGCCGACCGCATCGGCACGCCGCGCGAGTACCGTGACGACCCGGCTGTTACGGACGGCATCCGCACCAACGCGCACGGCATCATCACGCACTACTACGTGCTTGACCGTGACAAATACGGCGCCCCGGACCCGGCTCACTTCAAGCGCATCGCCGCGAACGACATGATCCACGTCGCCGACCCGTGGCGCGTGGACATGCTGCACGGCATCCCGCGGTTGCACGGCGCGGTGCAGAAGCTCGAGGACTACGCCGAGACCGACGACGCCATGCGCGCCAAGGTCAAGAACGAGGCGCAGCGGTTCTTCCAAACCGACCAGTCGCTTCCCCTGGGCGGCGGGCGCGTGCGATCGGCCGGGCCGGACGGGGCGAAGTACAAGGTCCTGCAAACCGAGATCGGGACCGTGTTCGACGGCCCCGGCAGTCTGGACATTCTTGAGGGCAAAAGCCCCGGCACGACCTACACCCCGCACATGGTCGAGGAGTGCAAGGCTGTGGCCGCAGCGTGCGACATCCCCTACGAGTACCTGATGATGGTCTTCACGGCCGGATCGTACAACGCGCAGAAGGGCGCGCGGCTGGCCTTCCGCGACACCTGCACCCGCCGCGCCGCGTTCGTGTCGCGCCTCTTCCTTCAGCGCGCCTGGGAGTGGCGCATCGCCAAGGCAATCAACGCGGGCGAGATCCGCCCGGCCCCGATAGTGCGCAACGCTCGCGGCGTGCCGCGCTCGACGTGGAACCGCGTCGAATGGGGCAAGCCCGTGTTCCAGGACATCGACCTCGGCCGCGACGTGAGCGCGAAGTCCGCGGCATGGGCGGCCGGCCAGCAATCACTCCGAGACCAGCACGATCACCCGTACCAGGTGCTCGCCGACAAGGTGGCGGACATCAAAGAGGCTGACCGGCTGGCGCAGGAGCTGAACAAGTCACTCGGCACCGGCAAGGTCACCTGGCAGCACATCATCAATGCCGGGGTGCCGGGGCTGATAATTCCGCCGGCCGAGGGCGATGATGACGATTCAACTCGGGATGACGACGGCGATAGCGAAAACGATGGCGAAGGCGGCGAGCCTGGCGAGGGTATTGATCAATGGCTGAACTGAGCAAAATCGAACGGCTTCGCGGGCTGATTGAAGCGTACGGCGCGGCCGTGCGCGCCGGGCTGATTACGCCCTGCCTGGCAGACGAGAACGAGTTCCGTTCGCGGCTTGGATTGCGCGAAGCGACAGGGCCCGTAGTTTCCGCATGGAGCCGATCCAGTGGGGTTCGCTCGCCGGTTACATTGCAGAGACCGTCCGATGCCGAACGAGCCGGGCCGGCCGAAGGCGACGAGAACGACCCTACCCCGCCGCAGGGAGAGCAAGATGAGTAATCTATCCCGAATCGCGCAAGCCGTTTTCGCGGAGCCCTGGCTGATCACGCCGCAGCAACACGCCGTCATTCGCCGCGTGGTCGAGGCGCACATCACCGGCGAGGCGCACATGCCCGACGGGTGCGCGAGCCTGTTCGACGCCCGCGATCCCGACGAGGGCCCCGGCTACGAGATGCGCGGCAACGTCGCCCTCGTGCCCATCATGGGCACGCTGGGCATGCGCGTGGGAGGCCTGGCGAAGTCTTCCGGTATGTGTGACTACCTCGACGTGCAGGCCACTATCGAGGACGCCGCCGCCGACGAAAACGCGGAAGCGATTGTCCTGGCCATCGACTCCCCGGGCGGCACATGCACGGGCACGCCCGAGACCGGCGCGCTGATCGCCCTGACCAACAGCGCGATCCCGGTCATCGCGTTCACGGATACAGGCGCGAACAGCGCCGCGTACTGGCTCGCCTCGCAATGCGACGCCATCGTAGCGACCGAGTCGGCCCGCGTCGGATCTATCGGCGTGTACATGGCGCTGCTCGACGAGAGCGCGGCCTACGCGCAGGCCGGCTTCAAGCGCGAGCTTTTCGCCAGCGGAAAATACAAGGGCATGGGCGTGCCAGGCCTGCCGCTATCCGACGCGCAGCGCGAGCTTTTGCAGCGCGAAGTGGACGCGCTGTTTCAGGAGTTTCGGGACGTGGTCCTGTTGACCCGGCCCGACGTGCCCGACGAGGCCATGCAGGGGCAATGCTTCCGGGCTGCCGACGCTCTTGCGTCTGGCTTGATCGACCAGGTGGGCGATCTGTCCGCCGCCATTGAACTCGCGCAAGAGCGCATCGAAGAAAGGAACACGCGATGAGCATCGTGAAAGACCTCAAGAACGCCCGCACGAAGATCGAGTCCATGCAGGCCGACCTCGAAGCCGTGACCGCCGAGCGCGACTCGCTGGCCGCGCAGGTCAAGGCCCTGGGTGAAGACCATGACGCGGCCATGGCGTCCATGACCGCCACGGTCGAAACTCTCAAGGCTGACGCCGCCAAGGCCGCCGAAGCGTCCGCGGCCGAGATCGCCGAGGCCGCGCAGGTCCGCGACGAGCAGGCCGCGCGCATTGTCGAGATCGAGGGGCACGCCGCGGAGCTGACCCGCGCGCTGGAAGACCCCGGCTATCGCATCGCGAAGTCCGAGGGCACGGACCCCGCCAGCGACGGCGGCGAGGCGGGCGGCGGGCAGGCGCAGAGCTTGCTTGCGCAGCTCAACGCGATCACCGACCCGGGCAAGCGGAACGCGTTCTACCAGGCGCACAAGGCCGAGATCAAGGCCGAGGCGAAGGCCAAGAGTCTGTAACGGGCCGACGGCCCAAATCGAAAGGGAACGATCATGGCACTCGAACAAGCAACCAATCAAGAGCTAACAGTCAAC
>PWUG01000157.1 GCA_003562605.1 Syntrophomonadaceae bacterium
CGTTTAATCTTTACGAGCTGTCTAACCTCAAAATTTTTAAAGAGCAGATCGCCCTGCTCAAAGAATTTCTGGCCGCTGCCACACCCGATGTTGATCAGCAGAAGGATACTGATTTTCTGCTTTCACTGGGGGAAATGTTTACCCTGGTGGTTTACGGCCAGCTGATCCTGGAAAATGCAAAAATTTATAAGGTAGAGGAAGCTATGGTCGATCAGATATTCGATTTCATGATACGCGATTTCTCAAAGTTTGCTCTAAATCTTTTCAGCAAATCAAGCACCAGCGATACGCAGATGGATTATCTTAAGAAAATGATCAAAAAACCGGCCGTAGATAGTGACCGGTTTAATTACGTGTGGAAAGATCACGTGCTTGCTTTAAAAGACGCCTATGAAATGAATCCTTAAATCAGGCCCCGGGGTCCGCTAAAAGCAGCTCACTTAAGGAACAGGGTTCTAAGCCGCGGGCGCGCAGGCCGGTGATGATGTCCGGAAGCGCGGTAATGTCATTTGGGGTGAAGTGCAGCAGTATGATGCTGCCGCCCCTTGCATTTGAAAGGACATGGCTTGTGATCCGGGCCGGTGTTGCTACTTCATTGCGCAGAGCGTAAACCAGCTCAACATCCCAAAGGATGGGGAACATACCTTTTTCAGCAATTATCTCCTGGAAACGTTTGGTCTGACTGCTCTGGACGTTAGTGAATCCGGCCATGCCGGGAGGGCGGAAAAAGTAAGTTTCATAGGAGTAACCGAGCACCTCGTCTACTGACTCCTGCCAGCGGTTCAACTCTTCCCTGATCCTTTCTTCAGATATGGTCGTTAGGAAAGCGTGGCTGTAGGTGTGGTTACCAAGTTCGTGGCCTTCTTCTACAGCTCGCTGCCAGGCTTCCGGTTCCCGCTCGACCCATGAGCCCATCGGAAACAAGGTAGCCCGAACATTATGCTGTTTCAGGTAGTCGAGGGTACGGTTGATTAATTCTGCGGGTGCCCCGTCATCTATGGTTATTGCCACCTTATTGGTATCGCGGTTACCGTGGTTTATAATTGTCGAGGAGCGAAGCATTTGGTTTTCTTCTCGTAGTTTTAAGTTTTCTTCGGTTATTTCATCGTACTGCCGCCAGAGCATCTCATTTTCCACTTCAACCTTAACCAATCTTTCTTCAAGTAAGTCGAGGTCGGACTGAAGGGCCTCGACTAAAAGATACTGCCCCATGCTAAAAACGGCCAGGGCCGCAATGGCGGCCATTAACATAAAAAAGACAATCAGGCGGGCTATCGGTTTTTTCTTTTTCTGCCTTGGTCTGGCATAATAGTTGTTGTCCATAAAATGCTCCTTTATAAAGAACTTTTTACTATTTCCATTTTCTAATTAGTATGTTAACCTACTTAAAAAGATAAAACAATAGGGTTTAACAAATTTGGAGAGGGATGTGATTAATGATGAAGACACTTCTGGCGATAGCTCCCAGTCCTCGGCGAAATGGTAACAGTGATATGCTGTTGAAAGAGTTTAGCCGGGCTGCCGAAGATGCGGGATGGCAGGTTGATATGATCTTTGTAAACGACATGGTCTTCAGGCCATGCCAGGCTTGTGATGCCTGTGCCCGTGACGGTCGCTGTATCTGTAAGGATGATATGCAGGATATTTACCCAAAAATGATTAAAGCCGACGCCCTGGTTGTGGCCAGCCCGATTACCTTTGGCTCCATTAATGCCCAGCTCAAGATGTTTATTGACCGTTTCCAGTGTTGGTGGCATGCCAAGTATAATCTTAAAACTCCTTTTATCTCCGAAGAAGCAAACCGTCAGGGGTTCTTTATCTGTGTCGGTGCTCTGAAGCGGGAACAATATTGTGATAATGCTCTTCAAATCATAAAGGTCTTTTTTCATAATATCAATCATAAGTTAGCCGGGAGCCTTGCATTCCGGGGATATGATGAAAAAGGCGCTGTATTAGAAGATCCAGAAGCTCTTGCCAGGGCATACCGGGCCGGAAAAGATTTCATCGCCAGGATCGAAAGTTAGCAGTACCCCGGTAGCAAACTTAAATTAATTGAGGAAATATTTGGCAACAAGGCTTATTAAATAAAAGGACAAAGCATTAACTGTCCCGCTTAAAGCTGATACCTTCATCACCCTTAACCAGGGTTACCACATCTTTGGGGGTTACATCTCCGCCGATAATCTTGCGGGATAAAGGTGTTTCAACTTCTTGCTGTATGACCCGCTTTAATGGCCTTGCTCCGAAGGCAGGGTCGTAACCCCTTTCAGCCAGGTAAGCGATAACTTTGTCATCCCATCTTAGATTCAGGTCGGCTGTGGCGGCAAGACGTCCGGCCAACTTCTTCATCAGTAGTGAAGCGATTTCTTTTACCTGGTCGCGTTCCAGCGCCCTGAATACTATAGTTTCGTCAACCCGGTTCAGGAATTCCGGGCGGAAATGACGTCTCAGCAGACCGAGAACCGTTTCCTTCATTTTTTCGTATTCACCGCCTTCTTCATGGAAGGCGAGAATTTCCTGGCTGCCGATATTCGAAGTCATAATCACTATTGTATTGCGAAAATCAACAGTACGTCCCTTACCGTCAGTCAGCCGGCCATCATCCAATATTTGCAGCATGGCATTGAAGACATCCTGGTGTGCCTTTTCCACTTCGTCAAATAGAACTACACTGTAAGGCTTGCGTCTGACAAGTTCGGTCAGTTGGCCGCCTTCATCGTAACCGACGTAGCCTGGAGGAGCACCGATCAGGCGGGCCACGGTGTGCTTCTCCATGTATTCTGACATGTCGAGGCGGATCATATTGCGCTCGTCGTCAAACAAGGCTTCGGCCAGGGTGCGGGCCAGCTCGGTCTTACCTACCCCGGTTGGCCCTAAAAAGATGAAACTGCCCACAGGCCTATTAGGATCTTTAATGCCGCTGCGTGCCCTTAAAACAGCATCGGAAACGGCGCTTACTGCTTCATCCTGCCCGATTACCCTTTCGTGAAGAATATCTTCCAGGCGCATCAGTTTCTCGCGTTCACCTTCCAGAAGCCTGCTGACCGGGATACCAGTCCAGCGGCTGACAACGCGGGCGATTTCCGTTTCACTTACCTCTTCGTTTAAAAGCATATTTTCTTTCTGCTTGCCGGCCAACTGCTCTTCTACTTCCTGAAGGCGCTGTTCGAGATTGTTTAAACGGCCGTACTTTAATTCAGCAGCCTTGTTTAAATCATATTCTCTTTCCGCCCTTTCAATCTTGGTGCGTACTTCATCTATTTCACGCTTAATATCACGCACCTTTGAGATCGACTGTTTTTCAGACTGCCATTGTGCCTTCATTGCATCTGCTTCGGAACGCAGTTCAGACAGCTCCTTCTGCAGTTTTTCCAGACGATCGCGCGATGCCGGATCTGTTTCTTTTTTCAAGGCAGCTTCTTCAATCTCCAGCTGCATAACCCGGCGGGTAATTTCATCTAAAACGGCAGGCATACTGTCAATCTGTGTGCGCAGGTGCGCCGCAGACTCATC
>PWUG01000083.1 GCA_003562605.1 Syntrophomonadaceae bacterium
AAAAAAATAAGACGGCTAAGGCCGCCTTTTTATTTTATGGTGTCGGGAGGGGGACTTGAACCCCCATGGTGTAAACCACACGGCCCTCAACCGTGCGCGTCTGCCAGTTCCGCCACCCCGACATGATTATCCTTTACCATTAAGATTATAAGGGTTTCTTAAGGTATCGTCAAGGAAAGTATCAAACGAAATTTTCTTTTTGAGGAGGCCACGATGCCCCTGTAAATGCTTTTTCTTGCCGCATTTTAACTGTCAATTAATAGAAGGTTCTCAAATAAATTAATTTTCGTATTGTTTAATTAAGGAATTTTTATTATAATATAAAGTAATTTACCGGCTTACGTACGCTTATCAAAGGAGGGCTTAATTCAATAGTGGATAATAAAGATCTCTACCTGTCCAAACCCTGGCTGCAGCACTACCATAAGGATGTCCCGCCAACAGTAGAAATTCCGGAAAAGTCGCTGGTCGACCGTTTTGATGATGCCGCCCAAAAATACGCCAATAACCTGGCGATTATTTTTTATGGCAACAAAATTAGCTATAAGCAGCTGCAGGATGAGGTAAACCGCTTTGCCACAGCCCTGTCGCAGCTTGGGGTAAAAAAAGGCGACAAAGTCGCCCTCTACCTGCTTAACAGCCCCCAGTACGTAATTGCCTACTTCGCCATCCTAAAAGTGGGCGGCACGGTAACCCCGATCAGTCCGGTTTATACAAGCAGTGAAGTCGAACATCAGCTTACCGACAGCGGGGCCCGCACTCTCATCTGCCAGGATATTCTATATGACAATATCGCCAAAACCGGGGTCAAGTTAGAGCGGGTCTTCCTGACCGGGATCAGTGATTACCTGCCTACCATCCGCCGGATGATCGGAAAAAGCGTCCTGCGCAAGGCTTTCAGCGAACTGGAAGTCCCTATGCCAAAGATCGAACAGCTTGAAGGATTTTACCGCATGAAAGAACTGATTAAAAAGACCGAGCCTGAGCCCCTGAATGTTGAGATTGACCCGGCAGTCGATCTGGCTATCCTTCCTTACACGGGAGGCACCACTGCTAAACCTAAAGGCGCGATGCTTACTCACCGCAACCTGGTTGCTATCACAACCCAGATCCGGGCGGTATGGCCGATCCTCGAAGAAGGCAAAGATGTTTACCCTGCTTTTCTGCCTTTCTACCATATCTACGCCCAGGTGGCGCTGATGCTAACCTGCACTTTTTATGGTAGTACAATGATCCTATTTACCACCCCGGATATCGATGACATTCTTTACTCTATCGAAAAATACCAGGCAACCGCCTTTTTAGGCGTACCGACCTTTTTCGAATACCTCAAAGAATACGAAAAAACCGACCGGGTCAACTGGAAACGGCTAAAGATGATTATCTGCGGTGCAGACACTCTCCATAAAACCACCCTTGAAGATTGGACCAGGCGTACCGGCAGCGAAATCACTGAAGGTTACGGGATGACTGAAACAAGCGGGGTCAGCCACGTTAACCCCTTTGAACGCGAGAAACCCGGCTCTTTCGGCCTGCCCCTGCCCAATATTACCGCCGCTATAATCGACCCCGACACAAATGAATTTTTACCCGTCGGGGAAACCGGAGAGATGATCCTGCACGGCCCGAACATGATGCAGGGTTACTGGAACCGCGATGAAGACAACAAAAAGATCTTTCTTGACGTTGACGGCATGCGCTTCATGAAAACCGGCGACCTGGTGCGCATGGACGAAGAGGGATACTTCATCTTTTACGACCGGTCTAAGGATTTGATCAAGTTCAAGGGTTATTCTGTATTTGCCCGGGAGATTGAAGAAGTCCTCTACAAACATCCCCAGGTTAAGGCTGTAGGAGTAATCGGCGTTCCCGATCCGAAAGTCGGCCAGTACATCAAGGCCAATATCGTTCTCAATCCTGAAGCCCGCGGTAAAATTTCCGAAGAGGATATCATTACCTACTGCAAGGAAAATCTGGCCCATTACAAGGTGCCGAAAATGTGCGAATTTCGCGGCGAATTGCCCAAAACCGATGTCGGAAAGATTTCACGGCGTGAGCTTAGGGAAGAGCAGGATGAGGAGGTTTAGAATTGAATACACCCTTTTTTGAAGTAGAAAACTTAACCAAGCGTTTTGGCGGTTTAACGGCAATTGATAACGTCAGCTTTCAGGTGGCCCGGGATGAAATGGTCGGGCTAATCGGTCCAAACGGCGCCGGCAAAACCACGCTGGTACGTCTGATCATGAGTATTCTTAAGCCTGACAGCGGCTCCATAAGATTAAGGGGCAAGGATATTACCAATTTGCGCACATGGAATGTTGTCGAGGAAGGCATTGCCGGCACATTCCAAACCACACGTCCCTTCAGGCGGCTGCCGATCATTGCCAACGTGATGGTCCCCTGCCTCGGCCCGCGTACGTCGCGTCGCGGCGAGTGGGTCAAAAGGGTTGAAGCCAGGGCCATGGATGCTTTAGAGTTTGCCGGAATCTCAGACCTGGCCATGGAACCGGCCTCACGTCTTTCACAGGGCGACCTGAAACGCCTGGAAGTAGCCAGGGCTATAGCAACCGAGCCGGAGCTGCTTATTCTGGATGAACCTTTCGGCGGGCTTACACCAACTGAAACTGAACTGATGGCCAAATCGATGCGGCGACTGCACAAAGGCGGCCGCTTCGGCCGCCTGCACAGCGAAGGCGCGGCGATGATCATCATTGAACATAAACTGCATGAGCTGATGAAAATCGTCGATCGGGTAGTAGTAATGCACTTTGGAAAGGTTATCGCCATCGGGACGCCGGAAGAAATTATCAAGAACGAAGAGGTCATTGAAGCATATATCGGCAAGGAGGTGAGCTAATTGCTGCTGGAAGTTAAGAACCTGACCGTCGCCTACGATACGGCAATGATTTTAAACGATGTCAGCCTATCCATCGACAGCGGAGAGCTGGTCAGCCTGGTCGGGCCTAACGGGGCCGGCAAATCAACATTTATTCGCACAATTACCGGCCTGGTGCGCTGGGAACGTGAAACCCTGAAGGGTACCCGCTACGGCGATATAACAATTGAAGGCACGGTCACCTTCAACGGGGAAGAAATCAGCAAACTGCCGGCACATGATATAGTTAAAAAAGGCCTGATCCACTGCCCTGAAAGACGGCGGCCCTTCACCGAGATGTCGGTTCTGGAAAACCTGATGGCCGGGGCTTACCTGATTAAAGATAAAAAATTGCTGCATGAAAACCTTGAAGCAGTCTATACTATTTTTCCTGTGCTCAAAGATAGGAACAAGCAGGTTTCGGGGACTCTTTCAGGAGGTGAACAGCAGATGCTGGCGATCGGCCGCTCGCTGATGGTGAAACCGCTTCTTCTGTGCATCGACGAACCTTCAACCGGCCTGGCCCCGCAAATAAAACAGCTGGTTTTCGACAAGATCAAGGAGATCCAGGCTCTGGGCATGACGATACTGCTGGTGGAACAGGATGTAAGCATGACCTTTGCCATGGCTGACCG
>PWUG01000332.1 GCA_003562605.1 Syntrophomonadaceae bacterium
AAGGCTCTTCCGGCAGGTCTTCTCTATATTCAAAAACCAGTGCACCGGTTGGACATACATTTACACATACCGGGCCATCCTTTTCTTTACACTGGTCACATTTAACGGCAATCTGCTTGATCAGATCCCTTCTCATGCTCCCATATGGACAGACCATTACACACATCCAGCAACCGACACAGCGATCATCATTGGTGACAATGCCCGTATCTTCATCTTTTTCGATACAGCCAACCATACAGGCATCCAGGCAGGGAGGATCATCACAATGACGGCATAGTTCCTGGAATTCATAGCGTTCAAATAGGTTCTGACGGATATTGATCCGTCCCAGTCGCGGATTAGCTGCTCCTTCATGGGTCAGGGCACAGGCATTGGCACAAATACGGCATCCGATACACAGATCGGGACGGCAATAAATCTGTTTCTGCTTTAAGGCCATTTTCATTATCCCTCCCGTTTTTTACTTCGTAAGGTCCCTTAGTTTATTAAGCTCCGCAATCCTCTCCTGGGACAGCATACCGTTTTTATCCCAGCCGCACAGTTCATAATATTCGTCCAGCATCTTGTTAAATCCTTCACGGCTGATATGGCTCCCTTTAGCCCGCGCACTGGGCATAGGTTCATCAAAATAACGGGCCGGCAAAGTATCATCCTTCCGGGTAATCCCTTTCTCCTGGAAATTAATCAACCTTTCCTGATCGATAACCCGGCGGCCTACACTTTGCAGCTCTTTCTTGCTGAATTCCAAACCTGTAGCCAGACTGGTCAGTTCGCTGAAATGATCGTAGTTAAGGTTCCGCGGACTGTTGAAACCGTGGCAGACGAACTTACAAATGCCCATACAGTCAACGACTGCATAAATCGTTTCGCTGAAATAAACAACCCTGCTTTTAGATTCATATGAAGTTGGGTTCGGATCCACCGGTTCACCGTAAAGCTGAGTCGTAAATGATGTAGGCAGATCAAGGATCTCCAGGGTCGGCCTGCTCCTCAGGTGGTCCGCGCCGCGTGAAGAAGTGGCTATCCCAAGGGCAAAGCCTTTCAGATACCTTACATCGTGCGGATCAGATTGCGGCAGGCCTTTGATCGCGATCAGAAAGTCGGCAGTTTCCGGGCCGAACTTATCCACCAGCTTACTTCCTTCGGCCAGGGTGTCTCCAAGGCCACGGCGATAAGCAATATCATAGATCAACTGCCTGGCCATATTGTAATCGCCAAACCGGAGAATCCGGCCGGCAGTCTCTTCTGTCAGGTATCCCTTCTCAAATAGCTCTATGGCCCAGGCAATATATGTCCCCGTAGAAGATACATCCAGCCCAAGGTCATTGACTATATTATTCAGATCAATCATTTTTCCAGTATCAGCCACACCGATGTTGGCTCCCAGCAGAACTTCAGTTGTATACTCGGGGCCTTCACCACCCAGAGTATTACGATGGCGACAGTGAACCACGCATCCGTAACAGCCAAGCATTTTACTAACATGTTTGTGAACCTCTTCCGCATTCAACGAATCTGAAAAAACAGTTTGCTGGCTGTTATGGGTGCGAATAGCGCCCAGGTAATTGCTCACATCGTAAAGCAGGGGAGTCCCTACACGGCCCAATACATCGATGACCTTGGATTCTTTGAGGTAGTCCCTTAACTCGGTATATTTATCGATCATACCCTGCGGATCATAAATAGGAAGCCCGCGGGTTCCCCTCGCTACAACTGCTTTTAAGTTTTTGGAACCCCAGACTGCCCCGGTACCGCAGCGCCCGGCAGCGTTCTTCACACCGTAGCGTGTACAGGCAAAACGGACCAGGTTCTCTCCGGCCGGCCCAATGGACTGAACTTCTACATCGGAACCTAAATCGTAGTGAAACTTAGCATCTGTTTCACTGCAGAGCAGTCCCCAGTAATCTGATGCATCACGGATCTCAATTTTACCGTCCTCGAGGTAAAGGTAGACCGGTTTATCTGCTTTGCCCAAAATAATCAGCCGGTCGAATCCGGCAAAACGCATCTCGGGACCTAAAAAACCGCCGATATTCGAATCACCGATGATTCCGGATTCAGGCGATTTACAGGTAACACTGTGACGCCCGCTGTTGGGTGCCAATGTGCCGGTAAGCAGCCCCGTTCCGAGAATTAAAACGTTATCCGGAGACAAAGGGTCGGCTTGCGGTTTCAGGTATTTGTACAGGTAGTGCATGTTCAGGCCCCGGCCACCGACAAAATTTCTAATGATTTCTTCCGAAGTTTCTACAATATCTACAGTGCGTTCGGTTAGGTCTACAATCGCATTTACACAAAGCGGCCTTTTTTCTTCCAATATGTTCACCTCTTTAACGGACCGGCCGTTTACCGCCAGGCCCTTTTATCCCGCTCTCTTTCAGTCCATGTTTCTTCGTTAAAACTTTTTTCGTAGCGTTTGGTTGAAGAATGTGTTTCCGGCCACTCGATCTGAGTACCTTCCAGTTGAGCTTCTCTTTTCTTACGCATAAAAACATATAACTCGTATTTTTCTTCTAAGATAGAATCCTTGATAATGCCAACAAGAGTCTGCTCCCTGATCAAATCATTAACTGCGCCGGCATAGCCAAGATCTCCGACAAAAATCGCGCCTTTCAGCCTGTTATCCTTAAATACCAATTTCTGATATATATTTTTCCCAATATTTTCTCTTGATTTTATCTCCATTCCTTCAATACCTTCCGATTCCGGGTCAAATATACCCATAGAGATAACCGGTACTTTAAAAAACGAGACTGAATTCATCCCAAGGGATCCTGGATATTGCTGCATCCGACCCACCATACAAAGGCCGGCGTACCTGCCCTGCTCATAAGCATTGGGCCAATTTGCGTTGACCATTCCAGTTTCCCTGGGGATATCAAAAGTTTCGGCAACATCGCCGGCTGCAAAAATATTGCTGACCGACGTCTGGAAGTAGCGGTTAACCACAATACCCCTGTTTACTTTCAAAGAAGTACTATCGGCCAGTACAGTATTAGGCGCAACCCCGGTAGACATGATTACAACATTACAATCAATTTTTTCACCACTATCAAGTGTAACCCCTTTTACTCCTGTTGTTTTGTCCCCGGTAATCTCTTTTACCGAACGCCCTGTTAAAACATTTATTCCTCCCTTTTCAAGGATTTCCTGAACAAGCTGAGAACTTTTTTCATCTAAAACACGACTCGCGATTCTTGGCAATAATTCAATCAGCGTTACCGAAGCACCGGCCTCCTGGAGCCCGTATGCGGCTCGCAGTCCGATCAGGCCGGCACCAATAACAACAGCCTTTTTGCCTTTTTCCAACCTGGAGAGGACTCTTTTTGCATCGCTGATAGTCTGGAAAATACCGACACCATCCAGATCACTTCCGGGCAATTGTGGAACATTCACTTTCGATCCGGTAGTCATCAGCAGGCAGTCATAATTCAGCTTAGTGCCGTCATCAAGGAAGAGCTTTCCAGATAAAGGATCCACTTCTGATACACTTACCCCGAGGTACGTTTTTACATTATTATTTTTGTAAAAATCCAACGGACGATAAAGCATACGATCTTCGGTAACCTCTCCTGCCAGGTAATGAGCTATGAGCGGTCGGGAATAAACATGCTCTATTTCGTCACTGACTACTGTAAGGTTGCTTTTTTGATCAACCCTGCGGATTGACTCAATCGCTCCTACAGCAGCAGCGCTGTTGCCTATGATTAAATATTCCACTCTATCAGCCTCCCCCATTAACTTTCTTTCCCCAAACCTAAACTGGCCCTCCGGAAAAGGAGGTAAGAAGAAACCCCCACCCCGGACCTCACCTTCAGGCGGGGAGGGGGGTAACCTTCTCTGCGGAAGTGTCTCACAATCCGGGTAATATACAATGTCAGGAAAACTTCGATCGAGAACCCCGGATATTAATGATTGTTGTTCTAAAAATCAGGCGTAAGCACCACTCTTTGCATCAGTTTTCCGGCATGCGATTGTTCAAAGGATTCTTCGATCTGACTCATGGGACGCAGCTCTACAAAGGGCTTGATCTGTAATTTATCATCAAGTACCATTTGCAATACTTCCTTGTAATATTTAGGTAAACAGCCCCAGGTTCCGATAATTTCTGCATCAAAAGCCATCAAGCGGGAAAGCATATATTCCACCTTTTGCATTCCAAAACCGACCACCAAAAGCTTCCCGGTAAAAGAAAGCAGTTCGAGCCCGATCTCCTGACCCATTTTACTCCCGGTGCACTCAAAAATTTTCCAACCGTGACCGGGCAGGCCGTTTTCTTTGCTATAAGACCTGAAGGCATCCCGAACATCTTTCACACTCTGATCAAGCGTACTGATGGCATGAGTAGCTCCAAATTCTAATGATCTTTCCAGTTTTTCTTTGTTTCTCGCAATAGCTATAACTGCTTCAGCTCCGAGGGCTGCAGCAATCTGGGTCATATAAACACCGATGCCGCCTGTAGCGCCTATAACCAATACCCTGTCGCCTGGTTTAATATCAGCCCTTTTTGCTGCCTGGTAGGGAGAAGTGATCGCATCTGCCACTACCGAAAAATATTCCAGATCCATTCCTTTACGATCTTCAACCACGCAAAGGTCAGCAGCAGGTACCGGTATATGACTGGCAAAACCGCCATAAATACCCATACTATTACCGGGCATTTTCTGTTTCAGACAGCGGTTTCCGCGGCCCTCTGCACAAATATCACAGCTATTACAGGGCATCACCGCCGGGATAATAACTTCCTTGCCGATAAATTTCTCGTCACCGGCCACAACACGTCCACTTATTTCGTGCCCCAAAGTCAGCGGTGGGTCGCTAACCGTTGGCACACCATCATAAAAATATCCGACATCCGTGTGACAAACTCCACAACCGGCAACTTCAACCAGGACTTCTCCGGGTTTAAGTTCCGGCACATCGATACTGGTCCGCACGAGTTTTTTAGGTTCCGCCATCTGCCATGTTTCAATTTTTGACGGTACGCTCATGAGGTAAAACCTCCTTAGAGAATATTATTTTCCCCGCCAAATCGGTTTTCTTTTTTCCATAAATGCCTGCAGGCCCTCAACAGCATCGTCTGTCTTCATCAGTTCGTACAGGTAAATCTGATCAATTGCTTTAATACCTTCCGAAAAATCTTTACCAATGCCGGCTTTAGCCGCTTTTTTAGTAAACGCCAGCACAGCAGGACTCAATTCAGAAAAACGTTTTAAAAAGTCTTCTGCTCCTGCTTCGAAGTTGTCTGCCGGAAGCACTTTGTTTACAAGACCGATTTGCTCAGCCCGAGCTGCATCGATTGTGTCACCACTTAAGATGATTTCCATGGCCAGCGGCCAGGAAAGGAGGCGGGGTAAAATGTAACAGGCAATCGGCGGAAAGACTCCTACTTTTGTTTCCGGCTGGCCCAGTTTGGCTTTTTCTGAAGCCACCACCAGGTCACAAAATAAAACTATCTCGTAGCCTCCCCCGAGCGCAGCACCATTAACAAGGGCAATAATCGGTTTTTCTATCTCGGACATGGTAAGAAAGAGCCGATCAAAAACATCGATCATCATGTCAACTTTATCCGGGGTATGGTCGGCAATATCAACACCGGCAGAAAAAGCTTTCCCTTCACCGGTGATTGCCAGCAAGGATTCTGGTTGCTCATCAGCCCATTTTAAGGCAACTATTAACTCCTCCATCATCTCGATATTTAATACATTCAGAGGAGGCCGATCCAGGGTAATTGTAATCACCCCGGCCTCGCTTGCGGCTTTTAAAAATTGATAAGCCATAATAAATCACTCCATTTTTGACCTGCCAGAATAAAACCATGGTCGGCATCCCCTGCCGCTCAATAATCGATAGCCTGCCGTCAAATCCTCGTTATGCCGGAATCTGTCTGCTGCATAATATCGGTTTAACTGCAAAGCAGAGAACACCGACCGTTTTGATCAATAATTACTCTGATGTAATCAATAACTGTTTACTCAAGCCGCTCTCCCATGACAGCATCGATCAAGTCCTGGTCGAAAGGCATGGCTTCGGCAAGAAGCTGGCGGTACTTGATAAAATCGATGGTGTCTTTTCCTCTCAGCCTCTTGGTGTTAAATGCATTGAAGCCAAGGTAAGCCTCTGTTTGCATGTTTGCAGCAAGCCAGTGACGGCTGGGTAGTTTAGCCTGATCCCAGAAGAACTTCTTCTTCTGGCGGATCCCGTCGATAGACATCATCAAGCAGTTGGGGAAAAGGTTGGTCAGGGTCCAGAGAACCTTGTCAATTTCGTTATCGAGCAGAGAGAAATCAGTTTCAGAAGATTTGAGCATTTCTTTAGCCTTTGCGGCTGCTTCACCCTTCACGGATTCACCGTAAACTATTTCTCCATTATCAACGTACTTATCGGTAACAATCAGAGGGTTGCGAACAATTTTACCATCAACTTTGAGGACCGGCACTGCCTTGGAGATAAGACCTTCACGCTGCATTTTGTAAGCGCTCCACATCTCGCAGGAGATACAGCTCCACATAGCTTGCTCCATAGACAGGTATAGGGGAAGAAAATCTGTGGAACCGCCAACGGGAGCGGAACCGTGCTTGGGCCCGGCCTGGCCGAAGATTGCCAGGTCAGAAGCAATAGTAAGATCGCAGGCCATGCCGATCTCCTGTCCACCAGCCACCCTCATTCCGTTTACACGGCAAATTACCGGCTTTTTACACATCAGGATTGAATCAACCATCCCGTTGAAAAGATCCATGTAATAACCGTATTCGGTGGGGTTTCCACTGTAATATTCGGCATATTCCTTTGTATTCCCACCGGTGCAAAAGGCTCTGTCACCAACAGCAGTGAAAACTACTGCAACCACGGAACGATCCATGGCCGCCTGGTGCATCCCGGCAATAACACCTTTAACCATTTCAGTGGTATAGGAATTATACTGGCTGGGGTTATTTAATATTACCCAGGCCGAGTAAAGCCCTTCCACTTCTTTGCCCTCAGGATCGAGGACCGGCTTCTTTTCGTACATTACACAGGGAGGCTCTGTACCGAAATGTTCTTCTCCGTAAAGCTTGTGGTCAACTTTGCCTTCCTGACGGGGCCACTTGTTTAAATCCATACTAATCCTCCTTCCAGAATAGAACAATAAACTAAAATTTTTAGGCACTTATAGACTCAGCTTACATTTCCCGGGCTTATATCCCGGGCTGCGATTCATTCCTTGTTCCACACCCCCTTGGTCCCGGCGCTTGTTTCCCCCGCCATAATTCAATCGCAAATTCAACTCAAATTATTGCACCGGTATGAATTCATAACTTATTTGGCCATCAGGCAGGGAAATGGTTTGCACCTTAACGTTCATCCCAATACTTAGCTGATCTTCAGGAAAATCTGCGTTAAACCGCCCAAATACTTTTACTTTATCGAAATCGGCAACCGCAAGCACATAGGGAACATCTTCCTCGAAACCGGTCGGCCCAAAACAGGCCCTGGTAAAGCTGAGCAGTTTGCCATCACCTTCTACTTTTTGCCAGGCCATGTCACTGCTCATGCAGGAAGCACAATCCGCCCTGGGAGGGAAAAAAGTACGTTCACAAACACGGCACTTCGTGGCATAAAGTCCCTCTTTTTCAAGGTAATCGACAAAAGGACCGGCTTTTGTCTGCGAAGTAAAACTAACCCTTCCAAACCTTTCAAAACCCATCTTAACAACCTCCCCGAAACTGATCATCCTCAAACAAGTTAAAGATTGATTGCGAACAAGATGTTTAAATATTTCTTCATACAAAGAGAAAAACCTTTTTCAATAGAGCTGCAGGTGATATTGAATCCCTTAGGCTCTATCCACAGTTACTTTAAGCTTAACCAAAGCGAACCAATAAAAATATCCCTTAAAAGCATGGAATCAAGATTAAAAAAGAGTGAAAACAGGGCTAACACCTTCGGTTGAGCACCTTAATAACCATAAAGACAGGATTGGCACTAGAAAGAATGCCGCCAACCCGACAAAAACATAGGAATTTAAAAACTTGAGTTTAATCAGCGGCTAAGTGCGCTGATCGATAACCCGAACCGCCTTTCCTTCAAATCTGGGCAGACTGCCAAGTGGTTGGATAGTAACCGGGCACTTTATGGCAAGACACTGGTAAAGCTCCTTTTCCAGGGACGCTAAAAATTGCTCATCGATATGAATTCCGATAACAGGTTCGATCTCAATTTTCAGGGTGTGTAATCCCTTTTTGTCTCCCACAACAAGCTGCCAATTTTCACTGAGTTCGTCATGATTCAGTAAAATATGTTCGACCTGACTGGGATATACATTTGTTCCGCTGACCAAAATCATGTCATCCAGCCGGCCAACAAATTGAACAATTCGCGGATGGGTACGACCGCATTCACAGGTATCGGTGCTGATCACGACATTATCACCGGTGCGGTAGCGTAATAACGGCATCACCTCGAAACTGAGGTTACTGATGACCAGCTCTCCCGGCTGTCCCTTTTCCACATCTTCATGTGTTTCCGGATCAAGCACTTCTGCCAGGTAATGATCGGCCCAGATATGAATCCCGCTTCCATTTTCACAGTCCATGGCAATCGGCCCGCCCATTTCGGTCAAACCATAGCAGCGCCTCATCCCTCCGCCATGAGCTTTGTAGCCGAGACGAGTGTTAATTCTGTCCATAAGCTCATCAGAACAAGGTTCTCCACCATGGAAACCGAGCCTCAGTTTCAAATCTTTCACCGGATCGATCCCGTGTTCCAGGGCAAATTCGGCCATATAGGCTGCATAAGAAGGAGTTCCGGTAAATACAGTTGTCCCCCATTCCTGCATTAACCGCAGCTGTCTCTCGGTACCACCTGCTCCGGTAGGTATAACCTTAGCTCCGACCAGCTCAAGCCCGTAATGAAAACCGAATCCCCCGGTAAAAAGCCCCAGCCCGTGTGCCTGTTGGACAACATCTTCTTTGCGCAATCCACCCCCAACAAAGTTTCGTGCCATACACCTGGCCCAGACATCGAGATCGTTCTTACTGTAAACCATCGGGGTTGGAACACCCGTAGTTCCAGAGGTCATGTGCACACGATAAACATCATTCCAATCCCCGGAAACAAGACCGGTAGGGTAATTCTCACGCAAATCGTCCTTGGTCATAAAAGGCACCTTCTTGATATCTTCCCAATCCTTGATTTCGTCGGGATGTAAACCGGCTTGATCAAAACGTTCTTTTATAAACGGGTTTCCATAAACAAGCCGGGCCTGCTTTTTAAATTTATCCAACTGGATTTCTTGCAGCTCATCCTGGGGCATGGTTTCCCATTTTTGCTCGAAAAAAGCCATTATATTTATCTTCCTCCTTCAGGGTAAAGCATATTCATTAAGAATAATTAAACCTGAGCTTAATGATCATACCAGCCTGCTCCGGTTTTTTTACCAAGCCTGCCCGCTCTGATCAGTGCTTTGATTGCCTGCGGCGGATTCCAGCGTGTTTCCTTGAATTCATCATAAAAGTAGTTCATTACAAAATAAGCAATATCAACCCCGGTAAAATCCTGGAGCTCGAATGGACCCATGGGGTAATTTAAGCCTGTCTTTATTGCCGTATCGATATCTTCCGGTGAAGCCACACCTTCCTCCAGGAGGCGGATCGCTTCAGCAAACTGGGCAATCAAAATTCGGTTGACAATAAATCCCGGGGAATCTTTCTTCACTTCTACAGTTACCTTACCCATTTTTTTTGCTACGGCGTCGAGTTCCGCGATTGTTTCATCACTGGTGTAATAGCCCCTGATGATCTCAACCAGCTTCATCAGAGCCGGTGGATTGAAGAAATGCATGCCGGCAAATAATTCCGGCCTCTTTGTCGCACCGGCCAACACAGTAATCGACATTGAGGAAGTGTTCGAAGCCAGGAGCGCTCCCGGTTTGCAAACCTGTTCAAGTTCACTAAACGCCTTCTTTTTTTGTTCAAGATCTTCAATAATTGCTTCAATTACCAGATCAGCTGCATTAAAATCAGAAATAGAAGTTGTTCGGGTAATGCGAGATAAACTTTCAGCCTTCTGCTCCTCGGTTAACCGGCCTTTTTCAATACTTTTATCCAAAAATGCCGTCATTTTTGCAAGGGCCCGATCTACGAAAGACATCTCCACATCACAAAGAACTACCTCGAACCCGGACTGAGCAGCAACCTGGGCTATACCTCCACCCATTGCACCGGCGCCCAATATGCCAATTTTTGAAATAGCCACCTGGATATTACCTCCTTAAATTTTTTAAAGAATTTTTCGCACAGAAGATAAAAATTGTTCACCATTGACTTAATATTATAAAATATGATTAAATTTTGCTATCACCTAAAAGAGGGATTTTTGCATCAGAAGGGTGATAAACGGGTTACCTCTTGTTAAAAACGATTTTTCAGAAGGGAATAATATAAATATGAAGAATAAAAATTATGGCGATAACAATTTTTCTTGTGTCTTGCAGGTAAAAATCTAATTCGGGAGTTGGAACAAATATGACTGTGAGCAACTGGATGCACGTCGGAACCGCCCTCAAGACCAATGCGTTAAAGTATCCCGAGCGATTGGGTTGCCAGGATAAAAATAAAAGCTTTTCTTTCAAAGAATGGAATGATAGAGCATGCCGTATTGCCAATGGGCTGCAAAATATCGGAGTAGGTTACGGGGACCGGGTTGCTGTTCTTGCTTATAACAGGGTTGAGTGGATGGAGATCTACGCAGCCTGCGCCAAGGGAGGCCAGGTGGTCGTACCAATCATGTTCCGCCTGACGCCACTGGAATATGAATATATCGTCAATCATGCAGAGTGTAAAGCTTTCATAGTGGAAAACCCTTTTATCGAAGGGGTTAACAGCATACGAGACAATTTAGGAACCATTCCTTCAGATAATTTCATCTCTATCGGAGATGGGAAAGAGCCGGAAGGGTATATCGATTATGAAAAATTTATTGAACAGAGCCCGGCCGGGGAACCGGACGTAATAGTTGACTCCGCGGATACATGGACGATCATGTATACCTCCGGGACCACCGGCAGGCCTAAGGGCGCAGTCAGGACTCATGAAAGCTATAGCGCCCAATACCTGCTCAGCAACATCAATATGGGAGTCAGCCCTGATGATAAAATATTACTGGTGATGCCGATGTGCCATGTAAACTCGATTTACTACTCATTTGCCTATACGCTTCTGGCAGCGCCGGTTATGGTCTACAGCATGGTTACCTTCGACCCTGAGGACCTATTGAAAACAATTTCAGAATACAAGATTACCTACACCTCGCTGGTTCCGACTCACTACATCATGATCCTCGGTTTGCCGGACGAGGTGAAACATAAATATGACGTAAGCTGTATCAGGCAGCTGTTAATTTCTTCCGCACCGGCCAGAAAAGAACTGAAACTGGCAATTATGGATTACTTCAAATCGGCGGAACTCTGGGAAGCTTACGGTTCTACAGAGGCCGGTTTGGTTACCTACCTGCGGCCGGAAGAACAGTTTGCCAAGCTTGGGTCGATCGGGCGGGAAATATTCGGCAGCAATCGGATCAAACTACTTGACGAAAATAAAAAAGAGGTTCCGGAAGGTGAGGTAGGAGAACTTTACAGCTGCTCGCCAATTGTATTTAAAGAATACTGGAAAGACCCTGAGAAAACCACGGCAGCCTTTGACGGCAAGTGGTGCTCTGCCGGAGATATGGCCATGAGAGACGAAGAGGGATATTATTACCTGGTCGATCGAAAACAGAACATGATTATAACAGGCGGAGAAAATGTTTATCCTTCCGAGGTTGAAAATGCTGTAGCCACGCATCCTGCAGTAAAGAATGTTGCGGTAATCGGAGTCCCTGATGAAAAATGGGGAGAAGCCGTCAAGGCTGTGATTGTTTTATACAGGGAATATCAACCATCTGAAGAACTTTCCGTGGAAATCATCGCATACTGCAAAGATAAAATTGCCGGTTACAAACGGCCCAAATCGATAGATTTTATCAGGGATGAAGAGCTGCCCCTTACGGCAACGGGTAAAATTCTGCATCGGGTCCTGCGAGATAAATACGGTTGTTAAAGTTAATTAGTTTGAAAATTTTTTAGCAAACAATACGGCTTATAGCTATAGCAAGCAGGAATTTAACTCATGGTTGTCTTTTCTTCAATTGGTTTGTTCAGGAAGAAAGATAAAATCAAGACTGCTGCACAGGCAATAACCAGAATTATATAAGCACCATAGAAGTCACCCTGCCGGTCAAAAAGATAACCCGTTATCAGAGGAAACAACCCGCCGGCCCCAAGTCCCGTAAAAATTAAACCGTAAACCAGACCCAAATCTTTTTCTCCGAAATATGCAGCAATGGTTGCCGGAAAAAGAGTATAGAGCCCACCGTACACCAATCCCAGGATCGAAACGATGAATCCCATCGAGAATGGGGAAGTGGCCTGTAAAAGCAAAACAAGGGCCAGGAGAGTGACGCTGAAATCCAGCGTCATTGCTTTTTTAGGCCCGATCCGATCTGTCACAAAACCGGCAGCGATCCTTCCAACTGCATTAAAAAAAGCAAACAACGCTACGAGGATATAACCCAGGCCATAAGATGCCTGAACTCGGGCCATAGTATCGAGATGGGTTACAAAGGTAACCCCAATACCGGTAGCGACCCAGAACATAAGCCAGAGCATAATAATCTGAGGAACCCGAAACATCCTGTACCAGGGTCCTGACAAGGTCAAATTTTTCGACTGGGCGATATAGTCGGGAGGGTTATTTATAAAACGCGACAGCAAGGTTATGCCGCCCAATATCAATAAACCGAGAACCACGAAGGTAACTCTCATACCAAAACCAGCCAGATAAAAAACCAGTGGAGCCATTAAAAATGCGGAAATGCCAGAACCGGTTACTACCACCCCTGCGACAATTCCTTTTTTCCCCGGTGCAAACCATTTCATGGCTGCCGGGGTTGCAGAAGCATAACAGCATGCTGCACCGAAACCATAAACCCCACCCCATAGGATAGCCAGCCCTGCCGGGCTAAGGAAAAGTGC
>PWUG01000294.1 GCA_003562605.1 Syntrophomonadaceae bacterium
CTGTAAAAACATTGTTAACATACTTAATGACAAAATTGGGCGATATTATTCTTGTTGGATTATTTACATTCTGATCGCAGTCCTTGTTTATGATGTGGCTATGAGATATTTTTTTATACGGCCTACCATTTGGGGCTATGATATGGTCTGGATGCTTTATGGAGTTTTTGTTTTCCTTGGAGGAGCCTATGCATTTATTTATGATGCACATGTTAAAGTAGATTTACTTTATAACCGTTTTCCTGTTCGTGTCCGTGCTTTATTTGATGTGCTCTGTTTTTTGATTCTCTTTTTCCCCGCCTTTTATATATTAACAATATACACTTTCATATTTACCCAGACCGCATACTCTTTTGGTGAGCGTTCCCCTTATGCTCTGTGGAAACCGAAAGTCTGGCCTTTAAAGGCTATATTGTTCTTAAGTATGTTAACAATGTTTTTACAGGGCATAGTGAAGTTTATTGAACAAGTTAAGATTCTGTTGAAAGGAGAAAAGGCATGAGCCCAGAAATGTTGACGCTTTTAATGTTTTTGGGGGTTCTGGTAGGGATTATTCTAGGTTTTCCTATAGCGTTTACATTAATAGGGCTTTCTTTTCTATTTGGCTATTACGGCATTGGAGAAAGGGTTTTTCATCTTTTTGCCCACCGTACCTACGGTGTAATGACAGAATATATTTTTGCCGCCTTGCCATTGTTTATTTTTATGGGTTGCATGTTAGAGCGCTCTGGAATTGCAGAGGCTTCGTACGATTATCTGTATAAGAGATTTGGCAGTATAAGAGGGGGTCTTGCGATTGCAACAGTACTAATCTGCATTCTCTTTGCGGCTTGCACAGGCATTGTAGGAGCAGCGGTTGCTACTATGGGATTAGTAGCCCTTCCATCCATGGTGAACAGGAATTATAACAAGAGTTTAGCAACAGGCGTTGTCGGGGCCGGAGGTACATTGGGTATACTAATACCTCCTAGCATCATGCTTGTTCTCTACGGGCCCATGGGAGGTGTTTCTATAGTTCGATTGTTTGCCGCAGCGATTATTCCAGGTTTCTTACTTGCTGCTTTATATATTCTTTATATCGTAATTTTATGCAAGTTTAGGCCGGAAGTAGCTCCTGCCATAACCTTAGATAAGTTGGAGAGACCTTCTCTAATATTAGGTTTAAAAACTTTTGGGCCATTTATTTTTCTTATTTTGGCGGTATTAGGAGCCATTTTTTTCGGTATTGCAGCTCCTACTGAAGCAGCTGGAATGGGAGCTTTTGGGAGTATTATTGTTTCTGCATTTAATCGAAAGTTGACTTTCAAAAATCTTTTTGAATCAGCTCTCACAACATTACGCATAAGTGCAATGATTCTTTGGGTTGCGATAGGTGCAACATTGTTTACCACAGTATTTTATCGAATTGGTGGCGATGATGTAATCAGAAGCTTTCTAAGAGATCTTGGACTTAGTGGATTTAGCATGCTTGCCGTAGTTCTGTTACTTGTTTTTTTACTTGGAATGTTTATTGATTGGGTTGGTATTTTACTGATCATGACCCCCATCTTCGCACCTATTTTACTATTAGAGGGCTTTGATCCCTTGTGGTCAGGTATGCTTATCATCATCATATTGCAGTCATCTTTTCTAACCCCTCCTTTTGCGTACACCCTTTTTTATATTAAAGGTGTTGCTCCAAAAGGAGTAGAGTTAAGCCACATCTATCGAGGGGCAGTTCCTTTTATTCTTTTACAAGTAACAGCGCTAGTCCTCTGTATATTGTTCCCTAGAATAATAACTTGGCTGCCCTCTTTATTACATTAACCCAGCAAAAGTTTTCTATCAAGATTTATTGATACAAATATACTCTGGTACTGCAAATAAAGTCGCGGGATTGATAACAATCTTTGAATTATTATCAAATTATTTTAGGAGGTAAAATTTAATGGCTTTGCTTATTACAGGAGGTACCGGTTTTATCGGCGCTAACTTGGCAAGAAAACTGGTTGAACAGGAGATGCAGGTAGTACTAATGGAAATCTCTCCCAATATGAAACTCATTGAAGATATAGCAAGCAATGTGGAAATAGTAAGGGGAGATGTTACCAATTGGGCTGAAGTAGTTGATACAGTCAATTCCTACAACATTACAAAGATATTCCATACTGCTGCTCTACTTTCCGATAATGCTGAAAAATACCCTTTAAGGGCTTACTGTGTGAATGCTACGGGCACCTGGAATATCCTTGAGTCAGCAAGACAGTTCAAGGTAGAACAGGTTATATTCACTAGCACGTTGGCAACTTACGGGGACCATGTATCCGAACCTGTCAGTAATGATGCACCCCAGTTTCCCCGTATCCTTTACGGAGCCACTAAAGTTGCAGGTGAAAGGTTGGGGGAGTACTATTTTTATCGTTTCGGAGTTGATTTTCGTGGCATACGGTTTCCCTCTGTTATCGGTCCGGGGCGTGGTAGTGGAGGAGTGTCTGCTTTTACAACCCTGATTGTGCAATATGCAGCTATGGGGTTACCTTACGATATTTATGTGTCTCCAGAAATAGGACTACCTATAATCTATATTGAAGACTGTATAAGAGCTCTTCTCATGCTTTCAAATGCCCCTAATCAAGCCTTAAGCCGGCGAGTTTACAATGTCAGGGGTATTCCTTGTACTTCTGGAGAGTTAGTAAACCTTGTGAAAAGTGTAATACCATCAGCCGAATTAAGATTTGTTCCTGACGAACATCTTACTAGCCTTGTAAGACAGATTCCCGCAGTCATAGATGATAGTTTAGCCAGAAATGATTGGGATTGGAATGAAACCTTAGATCTGAAAACCAGTGTTAAATTATTCGTAAAGGAAGTGCAAAAACAACCACAGCGGTATTCATTATAAAATGGTATTAGTAAGCGAGTAGACAAAATAAATGCTTATTGAGCTTTCTATTCTGTACTTTTTCCCTCTGGATGCACATTAGAATAGAGGTGTTTTGAAAATGTCTAAATTAAGTAAGATTGGTGTAATCGGTGCCGGAACCATGGGACACAGTATTGCCCAAGCCTTTGCCGCATGTAGTTATTACGTGCACTTACAGGATATTAATGAAGATACATTGAAACAGGCTAAGGGAAAAATAGCGTACAACCTGAATATGCTTCAAGGGCTGGGCTTGCTTGATGAACAGGGAGCAGAAAAAACCTTAACACGGATTTCCTTCTACACGGACCTGGAAACAGCTGTGCAAGATGTGGATTTCGTGATAGAAAGCATTTCCGAAGATATTGCCGTTAAGCAAGCTCTGTTTAAGCGCTTAGATGAAGTAACTCCACCTCACACTATTCTTGCCAGCAATACTTCAAGTTTTAAGATTACAGATATAACAAAGTCAGTCCTGAGAAAGAAAGACAAGGTAATATTGACCCACTGGTTTAATCCGCCCCATATTGTCCCGCTGGTAGAATTATGTAGATCGGAGCATACTTCGGAAGATACAGTAAACA
>PWUG01000109.1 GCA_003562605.1 Syntrophomonadaceae bacterium
CCAGGTAGCTCAACGGTTTTCCGCTATAAGCCGCTGGCGACGCTCCGCTCGTTTTCCGCTCGTAAAAAATGATTCATAATAAATAACCACTGCCGGCTTCAATCTTAGTTGTTCTTTAAAATAGCAATTCTCCGGTTAACAGCATCCAGGGAAGCACGCACTGTGGATTCCAAATCATCCCCTCTATTAAGAGCTGTGCCCAGCAGAACTTCTTCCTGGTAACTTGAACGCAGGCAAACTACAGCAGCAATTGCTGGCTGCCCGTATAAAACAATTTTTTGCACATCACCTACTATTAGCATTCCTTCGACATCCATGCTCTGCTCTATAGCTGAAAGTGTTGCACTGGCAGCTAACCTGAGCCGGTTTTGCCTGGTGTTTGGCCCGTTAAATTTAGCAGTATATGACTTGTCGTTATAATTTATGGTAACCATAACTTCTGCATTGCCATTCTCCGTTTTATAGTTAAAACTTTTAAACTGGAACCTGGTTCGCACTTCAGCCGGTTCCGGTTCAGATTGATTAAGCTGGGCTACACTGATTTTCTTATGATCCATTTCGATCCCCAGTTTAACGAGAATTGCAGATTCAATGTCCCTGACAATCTGTTTGGGAGTGCGGGTATTATCGGCCAGGACGTGAATCTCGACAACTTCATCATTCTGGCAGGTCAACCTCCCGGAAACGACACCCTGAATTTGGGCTATGATTGATTCTATTTCCTGTGCCATTTGAAATTCTTTGCTTGAAATGGTTATCCCGCCTTACACGTCCAGATTGTTAGCCGCATTCCCTGTTACTCCTATTATATCATCATTAAACTTAAAACATTCTACAAAATAAGTAAAATACCTTTTTTTTACCAAAATAAATTGTACGTAATTTCTGCCTATTTTAACATTCAGTAAAGCCACAGGCTTCACATTTCAGACATCCCTCGGCCCTGATCAGGGCACAGGTGCCGCAATCGGGGCAAATCTCCAGGGCATTGTTATTATTGACAGTTTTTGTTCCCGATTCTGCCTGGACCAGGTTTCGAATTGCCTGGCCAATAGCATCGGGGACGCTCATAATCCGGTTAGGCCCGAATCCGACCGACCGGGCGCCGCCGATTCCTTCGAGCTGGGTTACTATTTCTTCAACGCTTACACCGCAGCGCAGGGCCAGCGATATCAGGCGGGCGATTGCCTCGGTAAACGCTACCACGTCACTACCGGCTTTGCCAATCTGGGCGAATAGTTCAAAAGGTTTACCATCAGCTGTGTTTACAGTGACAAAGAGGTTGCCCAGGGCTGTACGGATGCTTGTCGTATGGCCGCTTAAAGTTTTTGGTCGTTTTGTTGGTTTAAGGGGGTCTTCTATTGAACCGTCGCCGACATTTAAGACCTGCTTGGTCCGGGAGCTGTCGCGGTAGATGGTTATCCCCTTGCAACCTGCTTCCCAGGCTGTGATATAGGCATATTTGACATCATCTATAGTGGCATCCTGCTTGAGGTTGATTGTCTTGCTCACTGCATTGTCAGTGTGTTTTTGGAAGGCCGCCTGGTGCCGGACATGCCAGCTGAAGTCGATTTCCATAGCAGTTTTGAAGAGATCCTTATATTTTTGAGGGACGGTAGAATCATCAGGGATTTTACCGCTTCGGGCAATTAACTGGATCAGTTCTTCACTGTAGAAGCCTTCCTTGCTGGCAATTTCAAGAAATAAGGGGTTAACTTCCGGCAAATCAAGGCCGCCTAAAATATTTTTGCGGATAAAAGCAATGCTGAAGTAAGGTTCTATACCGCTGCTGGCACCGGCAAGGATAGAAATGGTTCCGGTAGGGGCAATAGTTGTCCTGGTTGCATTACGAACCCTGTCATCTGCACTACCTGTATCATAGATACTGCCTTCAAAATTGGGAAACATTCCTCGTTCTTCAGCCAGGGCAACTGACTCCTCTTTGGCTTCTGAGTTGATAAACTGCATTACTTTGTTGGCGAGTTCGATTGCTTCTTCGCTGTCGTAGGTTATGCCCAGTTTAACCAGCATGTCATGCCAGCCCATAATTCCCAATCCAATTTTCCGGTTGCCTTCTTTGTGCATTGCAGCAATTTCAGGGATCACATAGTTGCTGGCATCAATTACATTGTCAAGAAAACGGACAGCAGTTTTTATTATTTTCGCTAATTTATTCCAGTCAACCTCGGGCTTGCCGGTCACAAATTTACCCAGGTTAATCGATCCCAGGCAGCAGGCTTCATATGGTAAAAGCGGCTGTTCGCCACAATTGTGGACCACAATGCCGTTGGCATCGAAGATATTTATGCCCGGGACCTGGACATCATAGACTTCTTCTGCTTCACCTGGCACTACAGTATCAACAGTTACTGTGAAGTGCTCGCGATTTAAGTTTTTGTGGTAGGACGCCAGGGTCAGGGCAAGGCGGTTCTTCTTCGTGGTATCACAAAAACCAATCCGTTCTGCGAAAACTGCTACATTGTCCCTGGAGATGACCAATTCATGCTGGGGCTTAGTTTCAGAGAAGGCAATCCCCTCTTTACCGTTCGGCATTAGGGTGACCCTTTTCGCAAGCCGATTTGTGTAAATGGAGCTTGTGATACCGAAACGAACGAGCATCCGCTGGACAGCCTTAAGTCCCTCCATGTCGCTCTGGGCAAGTCGAATTGAAATACCCTTATCCTGAGAGTCCTGCACAGAGCCGTCGGCTTCAAAGAAGCCTCTTAGGAATCCCTTAATAAAGTCTGAGGAAGTTCGGGTTTCAAGATGATGAGTGATGGCCTTGTTTCCCGGTCTCATGCCAAGAGAGAAGGCTACCTCATTAGCCGCTTTCATTATTCCCGTAGTATCCTGATGCGGCCAGACTGAGAGAAGATCTTTATCGGATTTAAGCGTTCCATCGACGGTAAGCAGGCCGATCAGGTAACCCTCTTCTTCCCCGTAATGGCCGTTCCATCCGGAAAACTCGCGGTGATCATGAAGCAGAATTTCATCTCCGGGTTTAATTTCTGAAGCATTGGTCCACTCCTGCTCCAGCATGGATCTGGTCTTTTTCTTAACCTTAAGGATAGGATGGTCCTCGGTAGTACGGACGGAATAGCCTTCTTTGGTCCTGATGGAAAGAAGGGCCTTAACGCCCGTTGAGAAAAAGCCTGCTTCTGTAGTTTGAAATGGCTTTCCGTTAATGATAAGAGTGGTGCTTTTTCCGAGGAGATCTTTGACCATCCTGGGGCCTCCGGAAGTCAGGACAAAGGTATCACCGGGTACACAGGGGTTGGTTGTTTCGTAGATACCTACATTGGGAGTTGGATTATGCCTGTTCATCTGGTCGATAAAAATGATTCCGGGGTCGCCTTTTTCCCAGGCTTTCTGAACAATCAGATCAAATACTGCGACGGCATCGAGCTGTGCCTTTTCCCCTGTTTCAGGATCGAAATAAATATCTTTTGTTCGGGGGTTAATCAGGTCATAGAAAGAATC
>PWUG01000135.1 GCA_003562605.1 Syntrophomonadaceae bacterium
CGTAAATCGTGGATTGATTTCAAAAAATTGCGGACCTTTCTCGGTCAGCTTGCATTGCAAATTACATGGCCCTTTTAATCCTGCTTCGCCCAGGGCTAATGCCATCCGGTAAGCAATCTTTTCTTCCTCGGTTCCTTTCCGAGGGTTAATTGTAACCGGAACACCATCTTTAAGTGAATTATAACTGGTAAAAGATGCGAAAGGTCTCCCTTTATCATCCAATAATATCTGTATAGATATCTCATCTTTTTGAACCAATCTTCCCCCGCTTTCCACATCATTTTTTGCAATATTCCTCTTATCCAACTCCCAACCTTTTGAAATGAGATATTCCTGGGCAATATAGTTCTTCTCTGCATTGTTTCGGAATTGTTCTAGCTCATGCTTGTTGAAAACCACGTGAACATCTTTTGATGCCGAGCCATCAAAAGTCTTTACGATCAGAGGAAAATCATCGGAACATATTTGCGCATAATCTTGATCATTATTTAGGCGTAGAGTTTTTATAAAAGGAAGACCCTTTTCTGCAAAAAAAGTATAGGCTTTCTGTTTATCTCTGCAGATACGAACGCTTACCCGGTCACCAAGGAGCGATTTAATGCCCATTTCTGACAACCGGGGAGCTAAATCAGCCAGATAAGGTATTTCTGGATCGGACCCCGGCAAAATAACATTTATGGCTTCTTCTTTACATATTTCAATAATTCGATCTTCAAATTTTTCATGACCGGCGGGGTGTACCAGGTATCCTTTATCACATGAATAGAGCCCGGCAGCCCAAGGATCTATATCGGTACCCACCACATGGTAATTTAGCTTGCTGTTTTTTAAAGCCCGGAGGATCGACTGCCCGACTCCCCCGCCAACTGCTGTTACAAGGATATTTAAGGGCAAACTACTCCTCACCTTCCGCTCATCCAGTTTTAATTCTTTGTTTTAGTAATTCTTCGATTCCCTGTTGTAGAGAAACTCTCGGTTCCCAATTTAAAAGTTCTTTTGCTTTTGAGATGTCAAGCCATAATACCGGATAGGAATCTTCATGTTCCTGTTTGGCAAATATAATTTCCACCGGTTTCAATTGTAGTTTTTCAGCCGCTTCCCTGAATATATTGGCAATTTCATATATGGTCAAAGGGTCACCCTGACCAATATTATATACTTGATTCCAGATCTCATCACCTGATCCAAAAATAATTTTGCATGTGGCAGTAATAATATCCTGAACATGGCAGAAATCTAATCGTCTTTTCCCATCCCCAAAAATATATAACGGCTTACTTTCGATAACCCTTTGAGCGAATATTGATTCCAATTCATTTTTTCTCATGTTAAATCCGTGCCCGTATAAATGGGAAGCCCTGATAATGACATATTGTAATCCCTCAATTGCCAATTCTTTTATGAGTTCTTCACCGGCATATTTTGTTGCAGAATATAGATCGGCAGGCGCTGGAATTGCACTTTCTTTCCAGGGCAGGTTAGGATTATTCAAGTAAACACTCTGAGAAGAAATAAAAATAGTTTTTTGGCATTTGTATTGTTTCACACTGGAAACTACCTGCCTTGTCCCAAAAATATTGACATCAACCAGACCTTTATAGCCCCTTTTCTTTATGGCCGGCCCTCGTAACGCAGCGGCATGAACTATACAATTTATCCCACTCAGGTCCAGTTCGGTATCGGGAAGGCTTCCCACCTGGTAAGTAATTTTATCCTTTATAGCTTTCTTTATACTATCTTCATTATTACTAATTGCTTCCATAAGATTCTTAAGACTATCTATATTCCGCACCAATAAACGTATTTCACCCACATCTTGACTTTTGATCAAATTGTAAAGAAGGTTCATCCCCAAATATCCAGTTGCACCGGTTAAATAAATCTGCAAATAGATCACCTTCCATGCCATTTAAGCATACCAATCAGTATGGTTTCTCAAAATTATAGCTGCCATTAAGCTTTAAAAACATTATTGTTTATCGGTAGAATCGTTCCCGGCATCAATTCTGGATATTGGATCCGTGGAACCATCCTGCCTGTACAGGTCCTGCTTTTTAAGGATAACCACAAATGTTTTCAAGAATATTTTAACATCGAGAAAAAGTGACCAGTTGTCAACATACCAGAGATCGAATTCAATTCTTTCCGGCCAGGAAATTACGTTGCGTCCGTTAACCTGGGCCCAGCCGGTGACGCCGGGTTTAACAGAAAGCCTCTGCCTCTGCCTGTCATTATATTTCTCAACCTGGTAACGCAGAGTTGGCCTCGGGCCGACAAAACTCATCTCACCTTTCAATATATTTATTAGCTGCGGCAATTCATCCAGACTTGTATAGCGAAGTATTCTCCCAGTGCGGGTTATCCTTGGGTCATCTTCAGTGATAATAAATCCTGACCCGATTTTTTCAGCATCTACGACCATTGTTCTGAATTTATAGATATAAAAAAGGCCCCCGTCCCTGCCAACCCTCTCCTGGCGATAGAAAATCGGCCCCCCATCATCCAGTTTAATCGCAATTGCAATTCCCAGAAAAATTGGACTCATCCCTATCAACATTATTAAGCTTATAACTATATCAAAGAAACGTTTTATGAATAAAAACAATTTAATATATCTCCCCTTCATTTCAGGCAATTCATCTTTAGAAGGTTTAAAACATTTTAGCATATTTTTTTCTTAGTTATTCAAAGCCCCTTAACCGTTTTTTCCAGTACCTGCTCAAGTTCTTTTGTTAACCTGTCCCGATCAAACTTATCTGTTGCAAGTTTTCTTGCAGCCAATCCGGCAGAGTCAAGCCAGACCTTATCCCGCACCTTATCCGAAATAAGCTTTGCTGAATAGAGGATGTCATGGGGATCAAGAACAATACCGGCACCTGTCTCTTTTAAAATCTCAGCCTGCCATCCTCCGTAATTGATCGCCACCGGCTTCCCTGCGGCCAGGGCATCAAAGAACTTATTGGCTGAATTTGACCACATCTCCTTTAAATCGATAAATAGCGATGTCGCCATATCAGCTGCAGATAGCCACCCGGGCATATCATATTTCGGTTCCCTTGGTAGAATAAAGAAGCTTTTATTTAACACAGAATGCTTTTCCGCTTCTTCTCTCAGCTTTTTTTCCCCCTGCCCCATCCCGATTACCAGAAAACGTATGTCTTGATCAAGTTTTCTAACTTCTCCTGCCAGACGGGCCAGATAGTCAACCCCGTTAATAATCCCAATTGCTCCGGTATAAATCACTAATGGCCTGTCCTGCAGCCATTCATATTTTTCTCTGATCTGCTTTCCCGGTTCAGGGCCGACATCGAAAAAATCAATATCACAAGTGTTTGGGATTATCGCTACATTTTCTTCCGGATACCCTGTTCTAACTATACCTTCTTTCATGCCAGGAGAAAGAGCTACAATCTGCCTTGAATTCCTGTATGCAAAACGTTCCAGCCACCTCGCCGCCACTTTAGCCAGCGGATTGCGCA